>NZ_LJOU01000097.1:0-21315 GCF_001672085.1 Anabaena sp. AL93
TACTTATTCATCTCAGGTATTTTAATGACTATAGTTAGTGATTGCTGTAGCTAAATGATTTAGCCAGAGATACAGCACTATCAATAGCAAAGCCTAACAAAACAAACTCCTTACCTTTAATACTGTAGTGTACTAAATCATGGATTCCAGAACCGCTACCACCTTGAATAGAAATGGTATCTACATCATTCATTTCGTTTAAAAAGCTTTCGGAATCTTGGAACAATTCAGAACCGTTACCTTGTAATTGAGAAAGTTTGATACTAGCCATGATTTCTTTCCTCCTAGATTAATCATCAATCAATTGATGCTTTGCGAAAAGCAGTTAAGCTGGGTTTGTGCCTTCTCTTAACTGCTGATTTAATTTTTATTCATAAAATTAGTGAAAATCAAGGCTTAAACCTAGTTAAAAAAGACATAATTAAATGAGTTGAGTCTGTTTATTAATAAAATAAGTAGTCGGACAAAATTAAATTCACTCGTTGAGAGAGGGAACAGGGAACAGGGAACAGAAAAATCAATTGTGTAATTAATTCTGTCCCATTACTTATTAGGTATAGATTCAAAGACAAAAGTATCTTCTCTTTTCCTGAAGATGGTATTTTTAATTTAAATCATAGAAAAAATCGTGTGTTAGCTGTTCATAAGCATGAAAACACACGATTTTTAGGAAAATGTTCAATTATTGCTATGTTTCTTAAGTATCGAATCGTTGTCTGAGATCATCCATCATTGTATTGAGTTCTGTCCTCCAGTCTTGAAGTTGAGTATCTATGTTAAGAGGTAATGGGGTTTCTGTAGACCGATAATTTCCGCGTCGGCTTCTGTAACCACCTATAATATTCGTCAATTCCTCAATGCTGAGATCATTGAAAATCTGTTCCCTACCCAGAGGATATATATCAGAGACGGTTATCGGCATAATTGGTTCTCCTTTCCCAATCTAAGCTGGGATAAAATAAAGCTATAAATTTAACATTCCCTCTCTTGTATTTTCGTTTTTTATAGGCTAAATTCAAGTTCTTATATCTGATTTAATGGACAGAATTACCAACTTTTTGTCTATCAAAACAAAAAAGCAAAAGAAGTTTCATAACAGTAACTTCTCTTGCCTTAGATGAATTAAAAACTATCAACCTCTATCAAAAGGTGGAAGTTTCTTTCTGTTCCCTCCCCAAAGCATCGGGGAGGGTTAGGGTGGGGTAATTTGAGAAATAATGGTGATTCGATAACTTGTGTGTACACCGTAGCTCCCAAAAGGAGAGGGAAGCAGAAAAACTTTTTTTAGCTGGAAGGGTGGTTTCAAAGCATCTCCCCGCACCTCTCCCTAACCCTCTCCTAAAAGGAGAGGGAAAAGGAATAACATTTAATACTGGAGAGGTTTACCAGAGGGGTTTGTTTATACATTAAAAACCTTTCAAACATCCTCTTACTCTTGCCTATTGCCTATTGCCTTGCTATAACGACAATTTTCAACGCCAACCTACTTAGTAATTAACCAACAAATGCTAAACGGGGTGCGATCGCAGCAGGACGTTCTACACCTTTGAGGTAAGCAAGAACGGTATCAGCATCAGATACTTCAAAGGGGTCATCACCAGCGTTGTCTTGAAAACCAGGTTCAATGAACATTTTTTCAATTTCGCAGTTATTAACAACCATTGCATAACGCCAAGAACGCATACCAAAACCGATGTTAGATTTATCAACTAACATTCCCATTTTGCGGCTAAATTCTCCGCTACCATCTGGTAACAAGAAAACATTTTTAGCGCCTTGTTGTTTACCCCATTGGAACATTACAAATGCGTCATTAACTGACAAACAAATGATTTGATCAACACCTTGCGCTTTGAATTCCTCAAATAGTTCTTCATAGCGAGGTAAATGTGTAGAAGAACAGGTAGGAGTGAAAGCACCGGGGAGAGCGAATAATACTACTTTCTTACCGGCAAAAATTTCTTGTGTGGTTAAATCTTTCCAAGTGTAAGGATTGGGTCCACCTATAGATTCATCCCGTACACGAGTCTTGAATACTACATTTGGAACGTGAGTAATAACAGTCATAAATACCTCTTTCTTAGATGGAAGATTTTAACTCGTGCTGCTGCTTTTGCTTAGCGCATCAGTAGCTTATCTCGTAAATCAGAATAATTCTGATTTAGGAATTAGTCAATAGTTATAAATACTTATTTTATAATGTATTTTTTAAAAAAGTTTAGTTCTTAAAAAGGAAAAGTTATAATAAGGGCTTATATCTTTATATAACTAAGTAAATCCTATGCAGCCAAAAGCTAATGATATTATCAAAACCCTGAAAAATAGAGGGTTGCGAGTCACCCCCCAAAGATTTGGCGTTTATGCCAACCTATTAGCCAGAGAAGATCACCCGACAGTTGATCAAATTCTGAGGGATTTGAATCAAGAAGCACCCACTTCCTCTCAAGCTACCGTATATGCGGCACTCCAGGCACTGCGAGAGGCGGGTTTGGTGCGAGAAGTGCTATTAGAGGAAGGTGTATCTCGTTATGATGCTAACGTTGCCCCCCACCATCATTTCCGCTGTAACTGCTGTGGCGCGATTGAAGATATCAACTGGAATACTTTCCCGAATATTGATGTTAGTCAACTGCGACAGGGGTTAAAAGTAGAACGGTATGAAGTGACAGTTGAGGGAATGTGCGATGCTTGCGGCACTCATGTTTGATATAATAATTAACTAGAATTGAATAGGAGCAAACAATGTACGACAGCGATAAACGTAAATTATTATCAGCATTATGTCATGGAGCAATTTTTTTTAGCACCACCATTGTCTCCATTGGTTTACCTATAGCCATACTATTTGTATCAGATGATCCTGTTGTTAAAGACAATGCCAAGGAATCTATCAATTTCCATTTTAACGTTTGGTTATATGGAGCAATTCTGGGGGCATTGTTTTTTCTGATTGGTTGGTTGATTGTACCATTATTCATCTTGTTTCCACTCGCAGGTTTAGGTTATATCCTCCACTGGGGATTGACAATTTGGGCGCTAATTGGTGTTTTTAGCAATCCTGATCAACCTTGTCGTTATCCGTTTATTTTTCGAGTTCTTTAGATCAAATCAGGGAAAATATGGTAATTTAATTAATCATAGACTTTTGATTAAACAACTTACCAAAATTAATTGCATGATTTTTTAAGATTGTTTTTTGCAAATTTGTTATAAGCAAATGTCTATCAAGTTGTAAAATATAAAATTGCCCCACAGCTTCATCAACAGCAGGGCAAAAGACAGTTAAAGCACTGCTTGTAGTTTGTCTGAATAGAGCCAGCTACAAACTTGCTTTTGTGACGCTTTATTCTGTGTCCATCTTATTGTTTTTTGTTACATTCAGTGAAAAAACAGTTTGCCTACGGCACACTATTCGCGTTTAGAAAGGAATTTAAACTCCTTTTTATTTACGAATACAATCCTTCATTCCGTGAAATCATTAAATCCGTCAAATCAGTGATAAAAATTTATGTTTCCTATACATCGCCCTCGTCGTCTGCGTAGCCATACCCAATTACGCCGTATGGTACGTGAAACTGTTTTAACTACTAACGATTTGATTTATCCATTATTTGCAGTACCTGGAGAAGGTATTGCCAAGGAAGTCAAATCTATGCCCGGTGTTTATCAACTTTCAGTAGATAAGATTGTTGAAGAAGCTAAGGAAGTTTATGACTTAGGAATCCCGGCAATTATCTTATTTGGAATTCCGGCAGATAAAGACATAGATGCTACCGGGGCATGGCATGATTGTGGCATTGTTCAAAAAGCAGCAACCGCAGTTAAAAATGCCGTTCCTGATTTGATTGTCATGGCTGATACTTGTTTATGTGAGTATACAAGTCATGGTCATTGTGGTTATTTACAAGTTGGTGATTTAACAGGTAGAGTATTAAATGACCCAACTTTAGAATTATTAAAGAAAACCGCAGTTTCTCAAGCTCAAGCAGGTGCAGATATTATCGCACCTTCGGGGATGATGGATGGTTTTGTTCAAGCAATTCGCGCAGGTTTGGATGAGGCGGGATTTGAAGATATCCCCATTATGTCTTATGCTGCTAAATATGCTTCGGCTTATTATGGACCATTTAGAGATGCAGCGGACTCAACACCACAATTTGGCGATAGACGCACTTACCAAATGGACCCCGGTAACGCCCGCGAAGCCCTGAAAGAAATTGAGTTGGATATTGCTGAAGGTGCTGATATGCTGATGGTAAAACCAGCTTTGGCATATATGGATATTATCTGGCGCGTTAAGGAAGCTACGAATTTACCTGTGGCAGCTTACAATGTCTCTGGTGAGTATGCAATGGTGAAGGCTGCGGCTTTAAATGGTTGGATTGATGAGCAGCGTGTGGTTATGGAAACTTTGACTGGCTTTAAACGGGCTGGTGCTGATTTGATTTTGACTTACCACGCTAAGGATGCGGCTCGGTGGTTGTAGTAAGATAATGTCTCACGCAAAGGCGCAAAGGCGCAAAGATGATTTTGAGTGGCTTTGTGTTTGGGCGTGAGATTTTTGGTATTTTGGATGTGATATTACTACGGTACGAATTATATTTCGCGCAAAGGCGCAAAGACGCAAAGTTTAAGATTTTGATAGCTTGCGTGGCCATGCTATTAATAAAAGCATCACCGGCTGTAACGGGTGTTAAGGTAGAAATTATGATTAAGACCTCAGATAAAGCGCCAAGCTACATTAAATTATTACAAACTTTCCCTCCTAGACCTATTAAATCTGATGAGGAACTACTTGCTACTCAAAATGTAATTGATTCTCTGTTAGACAATACTCCATTAACACCAGATGAGCAAGACTATCTTGATTTACTCGGTACTTTAGTTTATGAATACGAGCAAACAAAAGAACCTGTTTCTGATATTTATGGAATAGAATTACTCAAAGCTCTTATGGAAGAATATGGCTTTCATCAAAAAGATTTGATTCCTGTATTTAAGACAGAATCTATGGTGTCAGATATCTTAACAGAAAAAAGCCAACTCACTGTCAGTCATATCCAAGAGTTAGCAGAGTTTTTTCATCTTTCACCTGCTGTTTTTCTACCGTTACCTACGCAAAATCCATAAAATTAAACTGTGTTAATAATTACATTTATTTTGTAAATTCTGCCGTGTATAACAGCTTGTTCACATTGAGACTGGTAATGGGTAATTGTCTCCTTTTTGCTTCTTTGACAAAAGTAATATAAAATGCCCTGTGTTACCAGTACGGTTCACTAGCATTAGAAATTTTTGATCTAGAGAACATTAGTCCATTGGCCAGGTGCGAGATAAAATATATGAATCCCATTAATTTAAGTTGGAGTAAGCTGGTTGTTGCAACCGTTTCTGTTGTCGCATTATCGCCAATATTTTCTGCATTAGCAGTATCAAGACTTTCTTCCCCAGTTGCATCAAAATTAGGGAATTCTCCACAAATGCAACTTTTAGTGGGACAATCTGAGGGTGAAGCAATTGATATTCCCGTTAATACGAGTTTTTCACCAGAGAAGAAATCAGCATTCACGCTTTATATATGGCAACCTGGGGGAACAATCAAAGAAGTAATTGCCCGTGTTTCTATTAAGAGTAAATATGGCAATAAATATCGGCAAGAAAGGTTTTTAGGTGATTATAAATATAAGATTAAGCAAAAGGCTAAGTTTGTTAAAGGGTTTAAATTAGGCGATCGCATTGTAATCCGCTTGTATGATACCAGTAATCGCTTTATTGGTTACAGTGAATTTGTTTGTTTGCCGGAAAATACTGCGGTTAACCTGATTTTATCTGCTAATCCCACAGAAAACAAAGTAGTCCGCACCTTTTATGGTTTTGATGCCAATAATGATAGCATTGTTGATAATACCAATGCCTATGACTACTTCACGGAAGTTAATAACCAAAAAGTTACTTTCCTGAATAGTTCGGAAAAGATCAATATTGTCCAATATCAAGCCGCAGGATTTGCTAAAGTTGCCACCACTGGCGTTTATCCTACCTCCTTTAGCGAAGGTGATTTTGCTGTAGCAGGTAAATCTGTCAATGCCTTTGATTCTAACTTAGCAAAAGCCTTAACTGCTAATCCTAGTAGTTTGGTAAAGTTGACTCCAATTCAGGACAACTCCAGTTTTGAACTGGGCAAATTATTAAGTGAATATCGGACAATAGGTGTAGGTAAGGGTATTCAAGTCTCATTTTCTGATATCTCTAAAAACTATTGGGCTAAAGAATATATTTCTGAATTGGCTGCAATGGAAGTAATTGGCGGATTTCCTGATGATTCTTTTCGTCCAAATGCACCAGTAACTCGTGCCGAATTAGCAGCATTATTGCAAAAAGTTTTTATTAAAAGTAAAGTTCGAGAAGCAATTAATTTTAAAGATGTTCCTAAGCGATATTGGGCTTATGATGCCATTCGAGAAGCTTATGAAATGGGCTTTTTTACTATTCTCAACAGCAAAAACTTTAACCCCACACAAAAGCTGAATCGCCTAGATGTTTTAATAACTTTAGCCAAAGGATTGAATTATAAATTTACTGGTTCAACAGAAAATATTCTTTCAGTTTATAGTGATGCTTCTAGTATTAGAAACGAACATCGGAATTTTATCGCCGCTTTAACAGAAAATAATGTAATTACTAATTATCCCAATAAGAAATTGCTAAATTCTAAAAAAGTTGCCACTAGAGCCGATGTTTGTGCTTTACTTTATCGGGCAATGGTGAGCGCTGGGGAAGTGGCAGATTTACCTGGAAAATAAATTGGACAAACAATATCTTGTCAATTTTCTGCTTTGTTGGGTTAAGCGACAGCGCAACCCAACGCATTTGTTGGGTTTCATGCTTCAACCCAACCTACAAATCAAGGCTATGGGTTTTACGTTAAGTTGAATTTAAAGATGCGTCCATTTTGGGTATAATTACAAGTAAACGTAATTTTACAAAGTTGTGGAATATCGTGATTACAAAAAATAAACAAGTCCCAGCACAGAAATCCGTAATCAAGAGCAAACAGACTGTAGTATTCCCAGGTATTTTGCAGAAAACGCTGCTGGAAGAACTGCGTTGCGGTTATGGAAGTTGCTCCTATAGCGGCTGTTATTGTCAAAAATATGAAGGTAATGCCAGCACTTGTCAAAATTCAGGCTGTGGACACAGCTATGATCAACACTGGTAATACTTGACTCTTTATCACCACACAGGTTACAAATTTTATGCCTATCATCAGAGATTATTGTGCCGGCATGGATGTGGCTATGGGCTACAATCCCCTCACAGGTGAGATATACGATACCTATGTGGATTATGGAGACTTAGTTCCCGCTGGTGGGCAGACTGGACAAACAGCCGATTTGTTATTCAAACGAGTCACATCTAGCGCTGAACTGAGTAGCGTCTTAGGAATTGATTTTGAGGCAAATCTGAACGCTTCCTGGTTTCAGGGAAGTGGTTCTGTGAAAGCTAAAGCTGTGAGTGATTTTAGCCAAAAATCTAACGAATATTCTACCTTTTCCGTGCTATATGTCAAAGTCCGCGACATTGAGAAAAACTTGAAGATTGTTGATTTGAGTCCCAGAATAATTAAGTTTATCAATCAAAATGGAATAGATGAATTTTATCGGCGGGCGGGTTATGAATATATCTCTGGAATAATTACAGGTGGTGAATTTGTTAGTACCATTGAGATTATTTCTAGTGATAGGGAAACTAAGGAAAAAATGGATGCGGAACTGAGCGCCCAAATTTCCTATAGCAATGTTGTTTCTATTGATGCTAAAGCTGAAATAAAGTCTAGATTTGCCAACCTAGCAAAATATAGCAATGTGCGAATTGAAGCTCGTTGTTATCGCACAGGTGGTGCTGGGGCGCTGGTGACAACTCCCACAGATGCTCTAGAATGTGCAGTCAATTTTCCGGATTCGGTGCGAAAATCGGCGAGTATTTTGCAGGTACTTTGCAAACCTTATCACGATTTGCTATCTTTTCCTACGGCAATGCAAGCGATCGATATGATGACTTTGCAAAAGAAAACACGGGTATTGCAAGGTCTTTGGGAGCGCTCACAGCAGATTTCTAAACAAATTGCTGATGTGGAATATATTCTTCTAAATCCACAGCAATTTGCTCAGGTAAATGAGGCTGTTTTAAGAACAGGAAAAGCCCAGTTAGAAGATCAGTTAGAAGAAGTTAATGATCAAGCAATCCAGTTTACTAAAAACTCCATAAAATCAGTTAATGTTGTTGACTTTCCCCCCATTCCTTTGGCTTTACCAATGCGCGGGATAGAACTCAAGTCAGCAGTAGGACAGGATTATACTAAATTACAAGATTTACTCTTTGCAAAGAACTGGAAAGGAGCGGATGCGGAAACACTACGAGTAATGTCAGCGGTAGTGAACCGAGAAGAAGAAGGTTATTTAGATTGTGAAAATATTAGTAATTTTTCCTGTGAAGACCTTCGTACAATTGACCAGTTGTGGGTAAAATACAGTGATGGTAAATTTGGTTTTTCTGTTCAGAAACGCATTTATCAAAGTCTCGGTGGAACAAAAAAAAATAAACGTAACCCAGACATCTGGGACAGGTTCGGAGACAAGGTAGGATGGAGAAAAGGAGGGGACTGGTTGTACTACACAGATATTACTTCTGACAAGAAATCACCAGAAGGCAACCTCCCCGTCCTTAACTGCTCGTCCCTTCTGCTTCTAAGTTTTAGATTTGATGTGACCTCTGTGTATTATCTCGCGTCGAGACTTGTAGAGTGTAACATTTAAGGGGTACAGAAAATTATTAAGGATTGTAAACAGGTAATTTTCCACGATCATACCTGGTACTCGGTTTTCTGGCTTTTCAGAAAAAAACCTGTAGTACAATACAGGCTTAATCACATACTAAACACGAAAATTCATATCCCGTACATCCTTAAATCCTAGATATCCTGATTCAGACAAATAAAAGCCTATACAATACAGGCTGAATCATGTACATCCTTAAATCCTGGATATCCTGATTCTGACAAATTACCCTTTGACACAAAGAACTTGTTTCAAAGTTGCCACAATTTCCACCAAATCAGATTGGTTTTCCATTACCTGTTCAATGGGTTTATAAGCAGCAGGAATTTCATCTAAAACTCCCGTATCTTTACGACATTCTACCCCCTGTGTTTGCTCGATTAAATCATCAAGAGTATAGACATTTTTTGCCTTACTTCTTGACATTAAGCGCCCTGCACCGTGGGAACAAGATCCCCGACTTCTTCAAGAAGTCGGGGATCTGACTCTTGTATATCTTCAAAAATGGGTTAATCTTAAATGTATTCCGGTAATTTACTCTGATAATCTGGAGGATTGTTTCCAGTTTGCACTATGAGTTTAAAGGCAGTTTTATTTGATTTTAATGGTGTCATTATTAAAGATGGATCAATTCATATCCAATTGATAGATGAGATTCTTGTACAGGAAAATCTTCAACCTCAACGGGTAAAAGAACGTGAAAACTTTTTAGGGATAGGCTCTCGCGCGTATCTGCAAAATCTGTTAAAAAGTCGTGGTAGGGTGGTGACGGAAGCTTATATGATGCAGTTACTTACCCGCAAAGCTCAAGCTTATGTGCTGGAATTGGAGAAGCTGGAAGAATTGCCTTTGTATTCGGGAATTGAAGATGTGATTTTTCAGATTCGTTCCCGTCATCTCAAAATGGCGTTAGTTAGTGATGCTTTATCCTCGGAAATAGAATTTGTATTAACATCTGCTAAATTAGCTGAATACTTTTCTGTGATTGTGTCGGGGGATGATATCAGCAGCAATAAACCTAACCCGGAAGGCTATTTGCTGGCGGTTTATCGCTTAAATCAGGCATATCCAGAATTAAATTTACAACCTGATGAATGTTTAGTGCTTGAAAATACTCCCGCAGGTATTCAAGCTGCTAAATGCGCCCAAATGCAAGTGGTGGGAGTAGCAAATACTTATCCCTTCCAGATGCTACACCGTCAAGCTAATTGGACGATTGATTATCTGATTGATTTGGATTTGCAGCAGGTACAGGAAGTTTTTTTGGAAAAAGATGTGAAATCTGTCCTTCCTGAGTGTTAAGATATATGGTGTGCTAAAGTTTTTGACTTAAGCACGACTAAGGGGAATTAGCTCAGTTGGTAGAGTGCTGCGATCGCACCGCAGAGGCCAGGGGTTCGAGTCTCCTATTCTCCATTTGTCCATTAAATAATTATGTTCAACAACCGCCACTAAAGTAAATCTTCTTTTAACCCACCACCTATGGATAGGACGGTTGAAACACTAGAAGTTCAACATCACTTTTGAGTATATTATTGAGAAAGTATTCTTTACCTTCTTTCTGCCTTATTCGTTTTTTATATAAAGTAAGCCATGAAGAATAAACGGTTCTTCGGTTATTTTTATGGAAAACCTGGTTCAAAATCATTGAAAGCCTTATTCTGTAGGCATTTCATTGAAAATATGGAAATAATTGTTTATAACCCTTGTCCCGTAAGGGTTTTGTTATCATCAATCCTCAATCACCATAAAAGAGACGCAAGAGCCGAATAAACTTCTTGCACAAAAGAGTCTGCTGATGAGCGAAAACGACCTGACTGTTTTTCTAAATCTGAATCTTTTGTTAGAGATTTACGTAATTCTGTAATTTCTTTTTTGCTGATTTCTCCAGTTTCTTTCTTGGTGTCAAATTCAGGTTGTTCACTTACATCCTCCAATAATTGGACAATCAAAGGAGTATTTTTTTGAGTCATTTCTTCCCATACTTGACGAAGTACATCTTCTTTAGCATTGAGATGGCATCTTATAGTTCTGATGATGGGATTCGTCGAATTTTTCTTATTATTGCGGCTCATATTGACAAAATCTCCACAAAATCAATGAGTTGTTATTTTGTGTAATTACAATTAATTACTTATTTGTCTTTGTCAGATAACGATCGCACCTTGAAGCGATCGCTCTCCAAAAATTTCAGCACTGTCGGGAAAATCTGCTGGTTACTTTGTGAACTCAGTAAGTCGTTACAATCAATACAAGCTAATACCGTCATATCGCTCAAATCGTTCATAGCATGGACTTTCCAGAGAATAAATATATACAACATTGCCACACATTAATTTAATGTTTAGCAATGTTTTTAATTTACCATAAAACATTGTAAAACATTGTTAAACATTATTTAGCCTTAGAACAAGGTTGTGGAGGTATGATAGTTTAGCGATAAATTCTTTTAGAGTTAATGAATCAGAGCGATCGCGTACAAACTTCGATATACTTTCCTAAAGATATCCATGAGGCTTTAGTCAGATGGGCGCAGGAAGAAGACCGTCCCATAAGTAATCTTGTGGTGAGGATTGTTAGTAAGGCTGTTGAGGAGCGAGAGCAGCAGAATCCGCCACAATAGTGTATGAGTGTTACAAATATCAGAATTTAAACTCTTCCGATATAAGATATATCCTCAACCACATATAAGTTGAGGCTTGTGGACGTGGTATGGTATTGGTTCTTTGTAAAATGTAAAAACTGCAAGGTAAGGTGTCAGACATGATCAAGTCCATCTGACAAAGTAGGATTAAGTAGGGGTCAAAACGATACAAAATGGCAATAAAGAAAAGTGAACTATATAGCTCGTTATGGAAAAGCTGTGATGAACTGCGGGGTGGGATGGATGCCTCGCAGTATAAAAATTATGTATTAGCTTTATTATTTGTTAAATATGTATCTGACAAATACGCAGGTGTAGCAGATGCCCTGATAGAAGTGCCGACTGGGGGCAGCTTTCAAGATATTGTTGCCCTCAAGGGTGATAAAGAAATCGGCGACAAAATCAATAAAATCATCGCTAAACTTGCCGAAGCTAACGATTTAGGCGGTATCTTTAATGATGCTGATTTTAATGATGCTGACAAGCTGGGTAAAGGCCAGGAAATGAAAGACAGGCTTTCTAACCTGGTGGGGATTTTTGAGAACTCAGCACTGAACTTTAGTAAAAACCGCGCTGATGGTGATGATATTTTAGGAGACTTCCAAGAAATAAATTATCCTAAGAAACGAACCACAGAGGCACAGAGTACACAGAGAGAGAATTTCTGCATCAGTTTTGGGACATTTTTTTATTTGGAAGTCTCTAGGGGATGCTTATGAGTATCTGATGCGGAACTTTGCCACCCAGTCAGGTAAAAGCAAAGGACAATTTTACACCCCGGCAGAAGTTTCTCGCGTGATCGCCAAAGTGATTGGTGTTAATTCCGCTACCACTCAAGAACAGACCATTTATGATCCCACCTGTGGTAGTGGTTCATTGTTACTAAAAGCTGCGGACGAAGCAGAACAGGGCTTAACCATCTATGGACAAGAGATGGATAACGCTACCTACGCCTTAGCACGGATGAATATGATCCTACATGGACATCCTACTGCGGAGATTTGGCAAGATAATACTTTATCAACTCCCTACTTTAAAAACCCGGATGGGGGACTGAAAACCTTCGATTTTGCTGTGGCTAATCCGCCCTTTTCCTCAAAGGCTTGGAGTACAGGCTTTAACCCGATTAAGGATGAATTTGAACGTTTTCAAGACTATAGCATCCCCCCAGCTAAAAATGGCGACTATGCTTTTTTGCTGCATATCGTTCGCTCCCTGAAAAGCAACGGTAAAGGAGCGATTATTTTGCCTCATGGGGTGCTGTTTCGGGGTAATGTCGAGGGTGAAATTCGCAAAAAACTGATTGGCAAAGGCATTATTAAAGGGATTATTGGGCTACCACCAAACCTATTTTATGGGACGGGAATACCTGCCTGTATTATTGTTTTAGATAAAGAAAATGCGGAAAATCGCCAAGGCATTTTTATGATTGATGCCAGCAAGGGATTTGTTAAAGATGGCAATAAAAACCGCTTGCAGGAGCAGGATATTCATAAAATTGTTGATGTTTTCAACAAACAGCTTGAGGTGGCGAAATATTCGCGGATGGTTTCTTTGCAGGAAATTAAAGACAATGAGTATAACTTGAATATTCCCCGTTATATTGATAGTCAGGAAGAGGAAGATATTCAGGATATTGAAGCGCATTTGTTGGGAGGGATACCCCAGCGCGATATTGAGGCATTAGGGGAATTTTGGCAAGTTTATCCGAACTTACAACAAGAATTATTTGCACCAACGAAAAACCCAGCATATCAACAGCTAAAAGTTGCTGCCAATGATGTCAAAAATTGTATTTTTCATCATCCTGAATTTATAAAATATAGTCAGGAAATTGAGCAGGTTTTTACAACTTGGAAAAATCAACATACATCATTATTAAAAGCTGTTCAACAGGGAGATAAACCCAAGGAAATTATATATAAGTTAGGTGAGAATTTACTAGCAGCATTTACAGGAAAAAAGTTAATAGATAAATATGATGTTTATCAACATCTGCTTACTTATTGGTTGGAAGTAATGCGGGATGATGTGTATATCATAGTTGAGGATGGTTGGCAAGCGGAACTCACACCCATAACTAATAAAAAAGGCGTAATTATAGATTATGTCTGTGAACTGATACCGGAAGAATTGATCATTAATCGCTATTTTCCATCTGAACAGGCAGAAATTGAAAAACTGGAAGCTCAAAAGGATGAAATTATCCGACAGCAGGAAGAAATGCAGGAAGAATATGGAGGTGAAGAAGGTTTGTTAGAAGAGGTGACTAATGATAGTGGGAAAATTACCAAAACTAATATAAATATTCGGATTAAAGAACTGAAAAAAAATCCTCTTTTTGCTGATGCTGATGAATTAGATGAATTACAAGTATTGACATCCTACCTAAAATTAATAGATGCAGCAGCAGATATTGATAAAAAAATTAAAGACGCTACCCAATCTTTACACAATCAGGTGTTAAAGAAATATAAGAAATTAACAGAGGATGAAATTAAAACTCTGGTGGTTGATGATAAGTGGATGACGATGTTGAAACAGGCAATTAATTCTGAGATGGATCGGATTTCGCAACGGTTGACGCAAAGGATTCAGGAGTTAGGTGAACGTTATGATACTCCTTTGTTTGAGTTGACTAATGAGGTGGATAGGTTGACAAGTTTGGTTGATCAGCATTTACAAAATATGGGGTTTGTTTGGTAATGGATACACAAAAAGAAAACTATAAAATTTATCTTGATGTTTGTTGTCTAAATCGTCCTTTTGACGACTGGACACAAGAACGTATTCGTTTAGAAGGGGAAGCTATTCTTAGTATTATGCAGCGCATTCGCACCAGAGAATGGAAACTGGTCAGCAGCGAAGCGATCAGGGTAGAGTTAGAGAAAATGCGTAATCTCGACAAACTAGAAAATATATTAAAATTATTGGAGTTGGCTATAATTACTATCAATATAGATGAAGATGTTGATTTTCGCTCACAGCAATTAGAGAATTTAGGTTTTGGTCTTTACGATTCTTTTCATATTGCTTGTGCAGAAGTCGCTCAGGCAGATATTTTACTCTCTACTGATGACCGTTTACTAAAAAACTCAGTACGGCATCAAGGTTTGTTAAAAATATCTCTGGATAATCCTGTAACTTGGTTAATGAATACTTATTTGAATTACGAGGAAAACAAATGATGACACCAATTGAACTAAGAAACAAAGGTTATCAGGTTTTAGTCGAAAATTTGGGTCAAGTAGATGCTATTCGCTTTTTACAACAAGCTGGATGGGGAAGCGGTGACTATACAAAAGAAAGAAAGGAAACCTTAAATAAAGTAACCAGAAAAGAGTTTTGGGAAGATTTGAGGCGTATTAGAAAAGCTAACAAAGAAAGTTAACGGGATTTAGGCAAAAAATGGGGATGGTATGGTGAAAAAACATAGGAATCACGGATTAGACGGATTAAAGGATTACACTGAAGGAATAGAGGGGTATAAAAAGACTGAGGTGGGGGTGATTCCTCATGATTGGGAGGTTGATTCCATTACTAAATATTGTCAAGAGATTTTTTTAGGATTAACTGCAAAAGTTGATTATGTTAATCATGGAGGAATACCACTAATTAGAGCCACTGATATATCCAATGGGAAACTTTCTTTTCAAAATGCTTTATTTATATCAAATAAACAACATAAACAACTTACAAAATATAGGAAAGCAAAATTAGGTGATGTTTTAGTCAGTAAATCGGGAAGTCTTGGTGTATGTGCTTTAGTAGATACAGAAAAAGAGTTTAGTATCTATGAAAGTATCATTGTTCTGCAACCTATACTAAATAAACTATTTTCAAGATTTCTTTTGTATCTTGTGAGTTTTCAAGATACTCAAAAAAGATTACTTGGTGAAACAGTAGGCTCAACTGTTGGACATTTAAACCTCAATAATTTTAAGCAATTACAAATCCCCCTTCCCCCACTTCCTGAACAAAAAGCGATCGCACAATCTCTAAGTGATTTTGATACCCTAATTACAGCATTGGATCAAGTCATCACCAAAAAGCGCAACATCAAGCAAAGCACGATGCAGCAAATCCTCACGGGTAAGAAACGCCTACCGGGTTTTAGTGATGAGTGGGATGTGAAGAAGTTAGGGGACGTATTAAAAGTCCGACATGGAAAAAGTCAGCATCATGTGGTAGACCAAAATGGAGAATTTCCAATTTTAGCTACAGGAGGAGAAATTGGCAGGGCAAAAACCTACTTATATAACAAACCATCAGTATTAATTGGACGAAAGGGAACTATTGATATTCCACAATATATGGATAGTCCATTTTGGACGATAGACACTTTGTTTTATACAGACATATTAAATAACGCATTTCCAAAATTTATTTTTTATAGGTTTAATTTAATTAATTGGTATTCCTATAATGAGGCTTCTGGAGTTCCCAGTTTAAATGCTAAAACGATTGAAAATATTGAAATTAAGTTGTCCTCAGTTGAAGAACAAAAAGCGATCTCTCAAGTTCTCAGCGACATGGATGCAGAAATTGAAGCCTTAGAAAAAAAGCGCGATAAATACAAAACCATAAAACAGGGCATGATGCAAGAACTTCTCACCGGAAAAACGAGACTAATTAGTAGTTCTTAATTAACGCCAATGTTATAAAATATAAGCAAAAACCAGAGCTAAACTATACTATGGAACACATTACCACCAGCGAATTACCCAAAACACTCCAACAAATATTTGCAGAAATACAACGCACCAAAACACCCTTAACCGTCACCCATGACGGAGAACCCTTAGTGATTATTTATCCTGCCACTCTTCAACCCCAACGCCCAGCATTTGGAGCAATGAAGGGTAGCGGTGAAATATTGGGAGACGTGATTGCTCCAGTCATCCCTGCTACCACATGGGAAGCACTCCAGTGAAGCTATTACTTGATACCCACATCTGGCTTTGGTATTTGCTTGGTAACGAACGTCTATCTACTCAACTGCAAACCACAATTCCAGCAGCAACAACCGAACTTTGGCTCAGTCCAATTAGTATCTGGGAAACTCTACTTTTAGCAGAAAAAGGACGAATATCTTTACAGCCTAATCCAGTTGCATGGGTTGATTTAGCCTTAAATACCTTAGAAATTCGTGAAGCTTCACTTAACCACCACATCGCCATTTTAAGCCGACAGATTGAGCTACCACACCAAGATCCAGGCGATCGCTTTATTGCAGCTACCGCAGTTTACTACCAATTAACATTAGCTACAGTTGATACCAATCTTACAGGTAGTTCCTGGTTACAAACATTAAGCTAGACAGAAAATTCACAGTTGAGACAAATTAAAAATGACAAGGGGGCAAGATGTGAGTATGAACCAAGTCGGACAACGTGAACGCCAAACCCAAAACCGCGTGGTGCAGTTATTCCAGCACCAGCTAAATTACCGCTATTTGGGAAATTGGCAACACCGACTTAATAACGGCAACATCGAAACCGAAATTGTTACCACCTTCCTCCGCGATAAACAAGGCTACAACGACACCCTAATTAACAAAGCCTTATATGAACTCAATAAAGTCGCAGGTGATCAAAGTAAAAACCTCTACGACATCAACAAAGAGATTTATAGCTTGTTGCGCTATGGTGTCAACGTCAAAGAAGAAGCAGGAGAAAAGAACCAAACCGTTTGGCTAATTAACTGGGAAGCACCTTTAGAAAATGACTTTGCCATTGCCGAAGAAGTCACCGTCAAAGGAGAAAACGATAAACGCCCGGATATAGTTCTATACATCAATGGCATCGCTCTCGGTGTTCTGGAACTAAAACGCAGTACCGTCTCCGTCTCCGAAGGTATCCGCCAAAACCTCGATAATCAAAAATCTCTATTTATCAAGTCCTTTTTTAACACCATGCAGTTAGTCATGGCAGGTAACGACACCGAAGGACTACGTTATGGAACTATCGAAACCTCAGAAAAATATTACCTGAGCTGGAAAGAAGACACCTATAGCGACATCGAGAACCCCTTAGATAAACACCTATTGCAACTTTGTGAAAAAACCCACCTTCTCGAACTGATCCACAATTTTGTAGTTTTTGACTGTGGGATCAAAAAACTCTGTCGTCATAATCAGTATTTTGGTGTCAAAGCAGCCCAAGATTATATTTCCCGTAACGAAGGGGGCATTATCTGGCATACCCAAGGCAGTGGTAAAAGCCTAACTATGGTTTGGCTGACAAAATGGATTCGGGAATATAACCCTCATGCTCGCGTGTTAATTATGACAGATAGGGAAGAACTAGACGAGCAAATTGAAGGGGTGTTTTTTGGTGTAAATGAAAACATCTATCGCACAAAAAGCGGTCCAGACTTAATCACTCAACTGAATAATACTACCCCTTCGTTACTCTGCTCCTTAATCCATAAATTTGGTAGAAAGGACAGTAGTGCAGAACAACGTGGTTACGACAACTACATAGCCCAACTTAAAAGCAGTTTACCCCAAAACTTCCAAGTCAAAGGCGATATTTATGTCTTTGTTGATGAATGTCACCGCACCCAAGCCGGAAAACTGCATAAAGCTATGAAGGAAATTTTGCCTCATGCTTTGTTTATTGGCTTTACTGGTACACCCATACTCAAAAAAGACGAACGGAATAGTATAGAACTTTTTGGGAACTATATTCACACATACAAATTTGATGAAGCTGTCAAAGATCAGGTAGTTTTAGATTTACGCTATGAAGCTCGGAAAGTAGAACAAAATATAACATCCCAAGCCAAAATTGATCAATGGTTTGAAGCTAAAACCAGAGGCTTAACTGAACAAGCGAAAATATTACTTAAACAACGCTGGGGAACTATGCAAAAAGTCCTCAGTTCTAAATCACGACTGAGTAAAATTGTCGGTGATATTGTCTTAGATTTTGAAACCAAAGACAGACTACAAAGTGGCAGAGGTAACGCCATTCTCGTAGCAGGTAGCATTTACCAAGCCTGTAAATATTATGAATTATTCCAAGCAGCAGACTTTACAAAATGCGCCATTATCACCTCCTATGATGCCTCAGCCAAAAGCATTAAAGGCGAAAGCATTGGAGACGATGAACGCACGGAAAAGATACAGCAATATGAAATTTATCAAAAAATGCTGAATGGGCAAACCCCAGAAAAATTTGAGGAAGAAGTTAAAGAGAAATTTATCAAATCACCTGCCCAAATGAAGCTCTTGATAGTAGTTAATAAATTGCTCACAGGTTTTGATGCGCCTCCTGCTACGTATCTCTACATTGATAAAACCATGCGAGATCATACACTTTTTCAAGCTGTTTGTCGTGTCAATCGTTTAGATGGTGAAGATAAAGAATATGGTTATATTGTTGACTACAAAGATTTATTTAAAAGCCTAGAAAAATCAGTGAAGGACTACACTTCAGAAGCCTTTGAAGATTATGATGCAGACGACGTTGCTGGCTTATTAAGTGACAGATTAGAAAAAGGCAGAGAACGCCTAGAAGAGTCTAGAGAAGCCATTAAAGCCCTTTGTGACCCTGTAGAACCACCCCAAGATACTCCTGCCTATATCCGCTATTTCTGCGGTGCTAATGACAAACCAGACACCCTTGAAGAGAACCAGCAAAAGCGTATAGCTCTTTATAAATATACATCCGCTTTCGTTCGTGCTTACGCCAACCTTGCTAATGACATGATAGAAGCTGGTTACACTCCAGCAGAAATCGAGATTATTAAACAAGAAGTTAAGCATTATGAACAGGTACGGGGTGAGGTAAAACTTGCCAGTGGCGATTATATTGATTTAAAAGCCTACGAACCCGCCATGCGTCACTTGATAGATAGTTATATTGGTGCAGAAGAAAGCGAAGCGATCGCCACCTTTGAGGATATGACGCTGGTGCAATTGATAGTCCAAAGGGGTGCTGATGCTGTGAACGCATTACCCCAAGGTATCAAAAAGAATAAAACAGCAGTAGCAGAAACCATTGAAAACAATTTACGCAAAGTGATCATTGATCAGCAACCAACCAACCCGAAATATTTTGAGAAAATGTCCACATTGCTGGACGAATTGATCCAAACTAGAAAAACAGCATCCCAAGAATATCAAGACTATTTACGGAAAATTGTGGAGTTAAGTAAACAAGTTGCACAACCCAGCAGTTCCTCAGTGTATCCTCAATCATTGAACTCTCCCGCCAAAATAGCTTTATACGATAACCTCAATCAAAATGAAGCCCTAGCACTATCCATAGATGCAGCAATTTGTCAAACTAAAAAAGATGGATGGCGAGGAAAAACAATCAAAGAACGGGAAGTTAAAAACGCAATTAAGAGACATTTAGAGTTGCAAGAAGATTGCGATAGCGAAACGCTACTGCGAAACGCAGAACGCATCTTTGAGATAGTAAAAAGCCAAAGTGAGTATTAAGATGCAGCAAATAACAGTTGGTGAACTGGTGATAGATGTCGTCAGAAAGAATATTAAAAACCTACATCTGGCGGTTTACCCCCCAGATGGTCGAGTGCGTATAGCTACACCATTAAACCTTGATGATGAATCTGTGCGTTTATTCGCCATTTCCAAACTAGCCTGGATCAAAAAACATCAAAAAAACTTTCAATCCCAAGAACGCCAGTCACCCAGAGAATTTGTATCTGGTGAAAGCCATTATTTTCAAGGTAAACGCTATTTACTTAATGTTATCTATTATCTAGGAACTCCCAAAGTAGAAGTTAGAAATAATACTTATATTGACCTTTATGTAAGAGAAGGAAGTAATGAAGCTCAAAGACAACAGGTGATGATGTCTTGGTATAGACAGCAGTTAAAACAGGAGATTCCCCCATTGATCGCCAAATGGGAAAAGAACATAGGCGTTACTGTCAATGAATGGGGGGTAAAACTGATGAAAACCAAATGGGGTACTTGCAATATAGAAGCCAAACGCATCTGGCTAAATCTTGAACTGGCGAAAAAGGATAAGCAATGTTTAGAGTATGTAGTGGTGCATGAGATTGTACACCTCCTAGAACGCAATCATGGCGATCGCTTTGAGGCTTTGATGAATAAATTTTTACCCAATTGGAAATTATATAAGGATGAGTTGAACCGTTCTCCCTTGGGAAGTTATTGAGTGAGATTGCTGTTGATATTTTTAGATGAAGCGCGATCGCACAACACATAATATTTAAGTTTGCTGTCTGAGTGTCCTAATTGCGGGGCGTAGGTTTAAAGTTACTGCGTTGTGGGTTGATGGTTAGTGTCATCGGTGTTTTACGCCTTTTGGGGAGATGTTGCAGTGGCAAAAAAAGATTTAGGATATGCGGAGCGATTTCTCTAGTATCATAATTACAGATAGGAGTTAATCCCTTATTATCACCTCAATTATAGGTCTTAAAAGGAAGCTTTTCATGATATCATGAACTTACAGGTACAAATGTACTTGTAAATTGTAAATATTTAGACTCCTGACTCGCAGTTTGTAGAGGAGGTGAATAATTTGATGCTTGAAACCCACATTCCGCACCCTTGACTGTCACAAACGGTGATTACGGAGGTAAATTGATGAAAAATGAGTAAAAGAATACATTTATCTATAAAAAAACAAATTTTAGATAGGAAAATTGATTCAGATACATTCTCAATAAGAAGCAATAAAGAATGAGGGTGGTTTCTGGCAGAAAATATAATATAATTTTATTGTTAGTCTATCAAGACTTAATCATAACTTATATCCTTCTAGAAATAAACTTAAAAACAGCATTAAAACTTAAACTCATTAATAAAATCAATGAGTCAAATTGTATAAT
>NZ_LJOU01000196.1:0-2208 GCF_001672085.1 Anabaena sp. AL93
CGACGATTTATTTTTAACAATACTGGTTTTTCACTCCAAGATAAATCATGAATCATTCGCCAATGATTTTGATGTATACTATAGGTAGTTTTTTCACAGAATGGACAAGTAGAATTATTAACAGCTTTTTCTATTGTTATAATTATTCCTGCCCCTTCGATTTCTTGAAAATCTAACACTTTCATATCTGGGAGATTGAGAATTTGATCTACAGAAAATTTCATAGCTATCACCAAAACTTTTGTATTTTATAATTATCATTATATCATCATTGCTATCTGAACATATTTAAAATCTTGGAATCTCTTACTGGTACTGAAGTCTGAGACTTAATGAATATAAATTTTAGGTACTAAATTTTAGTTATTTGAGTTTCCACCATAAAAGTACCGCAAGAGCCAGAATTTTAATCGCTAGAAATTAGGAATTTTTCGTTTTTTGTGATTTTTATGTAAGGGTTTAGTATTGCTAAACTCTTCCTAAAAAATTCAATGTTTAAAAAATAAATATTTTAATTACCCACACAATAGGACAAAGGAAAAATGAATATTAAGCAAATAGTTAACATGACATTTTGTGCCGCTATTTTAACTCTAAGTATGCCTGTTTTTATGCCTAATTTAGTTTTTGCTAATTCTCATTATCTCAAGGATAGCAAACAAGAAACGACTATTAATTTAACTGAGGATGATCTCAAGGAAAACTTGCTTTTAAAAATTAATACTGCAAATAATTTCTCTGGAAATATCAAACTAAATGGCAAGAATATTAAAAAAACAGAAGGTAATAGTACAGAAATTTCTCTTTTGAAGCTTTTAAAGAAAGGTAAAAATATTATAGAAATTAATGGTGTTGACAAGTCTATTGGATCTACTTTGCGAGTAGAATTGATAGGAGCAAACACACAGATTTCTCAAGAAAGTGGAGGGAGTGGTGATATCCAGCATATTTTAGTTATTTATGTACCTTAAAACAACAAATTTTTGGATAATGAAAATAAAGAATTGATCATGATTCTCAATTAGAATAATCCATGGTTACATAGTTAGAATTTTTGAAGGGTAATACTTGATCGATTAAACTGGAATTTTGTCTTCAATATCAGGGGTAAAAAACAAATTATGTTCACAAAAAAAATCTTTTTATTTACTACTAGCATTAGTTATCTGCTAATATCGGAATTACTGGTAAATGAACCTGCTTTCTCTCAGTCTGCTCCCCAAAACACTAACAGCAATTCTCAAGTAACAGGGGATTACAATAATGTTTTTCAGACTCCTAATCAAAATAGCAATCTTAATGTATTTAACTTTCCCAATATATATCCGCTGAATCATTCTATTGATACTCCTGTGAATACAGAAAATGATTTTGGGTTTAATGTTTCTGCGGGTGTAAATACTCTTGATTCTAATAATGTAACAGTGTATCTAGGATTGATTTTTCAGCCCGGTAGAACTGATTCACATAAAATCAGAATGCAAAAGATTGTTAGGGAAACAGAGTTATTAGAAACACAAAAAAAGATTGCTGAAGGACAACTTCAATTAGTGCAAAAACAAATTTCCGAAGCAGAATTGAAATTACAACAGTTGTCACCTGCAAATAATCAAAATGAGTAAAGATATAATACAGAAATAGGGAAATTTACCTTGGTGGGGTGGGAAATGGTATTACCCATTGGTTAGATTATCCGATTCATGATTTAGTGTTGTTGGTGCAGACTGCCGTGTTGCGGGATTTATTGGCAAGCGATCGCCTCACTCGTCTCAAGGATTTAGAATTAAAAAGTGAACCAGGAAAATCTCTCACCTTGCCAGAATTATTTGATACTTTACAATCTGGGATTTGGTCGGAAGTTCTGCAACCCCAAGGTAAATTACAAATTTCTAGTTTGCGGAGAGGTTTACAACCCACATTCCGCACCCTTGACTGTCACAAACGGTGATTACGGAGGTAAATTGATGAAAAATGAGTAAAAGAATACATTTATCTATAAAAAAACAAATTTTAGATAGGAAAATTGATTCAGATACATTCTCAATAAGAAGCAATAAAGAATGAGGGTGGTTTCTGGCAGAAAATATAATATAATTTTATTGTTAGTCTATCAAGACTTAATCATAACTTATATCCTTCTAGAAATAAACTTAAAAACAGCATTAAAACTTAAACTCATTAATAAAATCAATGAGTCAAATTGTATAA
>NZ_LJOU01000098.1:0-21284 GCF_001672085.1 Anabaena sp. AL93
ATGTTATGAGGTACAAGAACCCCACCCCCAACCCCCTCCCCGCAAGCGATGAGGGGGCTATGATGTACGTCATATAATTGGAAACTGCTGTATCTCTATTTTAACCATTAAGCATGAATACAGCACATAATTCATCAGTCCTTATCTGCGTTTATCTGCGTTTATCTGCGGTTAAGTATTTCTAAAGTCTGATTCTATACAGCTTCATCTTAATTACGAATTACCAACTTTTGATTTCGGGTAAGCAATCCGTTTGTGATGAAATTGTTGCCAAACATCCACAAATATTTGGGCGATTTTTGGCATTTCTTCTCTTGTCAAGCCCGAATCTATTAATTGTTCATCTTGCCATTTGGCTTTGAGGATATTATTCAGCATATTTAATGCTTTTTCTGGAGTAGCATCTTTGAGACTGCGTAATGCGGCTTCACAAGAATCTGCTAACATGACGATGCCTGTTTCCCGTGATTGGGGGATGGGACCATCATAACAAAAATCGGCTTTATCTACAATGATGTGTGGGTTTTCTTGGGCTATTTGTTGGGCTTGGTGATAGAAATAGGCGATCGCCATTGTGCCTTGATGTTCGGGAATAAAAGCCTGAATTGCCGTTGGTAAACTGTGTTTCTTGGCCATGACTAACCCTTCCGTCACGTGCTTTTTAATTAACTCAGCACTTCTCCAAGGATCTTTAATTTCTGTTTCATGTTTATTGGGACTGCCGATTTGATTTTCAATAAATCCCAAAGGATCGTGCATTTTGCCAATATCATGATATAGAGTTCCCGCCCTGACTAATTCTACATTACAACCCAATTGTTTAGCCGCAGCTTCAGCCAAAGTAGCTACTAACAAAGTATGTTGAAAAGTTCCTGGGGCTTCTGTAGCCAGACGCTTTAATAATGGGCGATTAGGGTTAGCTAATTCCGCCAAGCGGATGGGAGTAATTACATCAAATAGTGTCTCCAGATAAGGACTTAAACCCAAAGCCACCACACTCCAAGACAAGCCAGATACAGCAAATAAACCAGCTTCTTGGAAGATATACCAACCCGAACCAAAAACCCCACCAGTGAGGATTTTTAATAATAAGAATACACCACCTTGGGTGAGCGCAGTGACAACACCTAATAATGCTAATTCTTCACGCGATCGCAATCTATGGGCTATATAACTACTTAACATCCCCCCCCCAGCCCCAGCCAACAATACTAGAATATTTGTATCTGTGGTAATTGGTAGTATCAGCGACAATAACCCCACCACCGTTATGCCTACAGTTGGTCCATAAAAACTGCCTAATAATAAACCAATTGCACTCCAAGTAGTATATGGCAAACTGATTGCCAATACTCCAGGAACACTCAGAGTCAGCAGGAGAACTAATAAGCGATCGCGTTGTCGTAAATAATTATGACTTTTTCTTTCCAACCACACAAAAACCTGAATTCCTCCAGTCACAACCATTGCTACAACTGTTAAACCCAGCCAATTCACCTGTCTGCCAATCATGCGATAATGTTGTAATATCTGAAATTTACCAATTGTAATTTGTTCTCCTTTGCTAACAATTACCTCTCCTTTTCTAATCTGTACCATCACAGACGGTATTTTATTAGCTACCAGTTGATCTTGTTGTTTAGTTTGGGCTTCATCTTGTTTAATATTTGGTTGTAATACCGCTAAAAATATATTTTTTGTTAATGATTCAGCTTCCATAGGTACAGATAATTCCACTTGTAAACTAACTGCATTATTCAAAATAGATTTGGGTAACCCCGCTGATATACCTTGAGCAAGAATTCGCTCGGCAATTTTACGAATTCCAGCTTGTGTTTTTAACCAATCATTATCAGTTAATTCTAAAATAACAGATTCTGTATAAATTTTTTGGATCTGTTCATTTTTTAGTTGTGATCCTTTATCTAGGGCTTGATTATATCCTTGCCTAACTTGCGCTATTTGGGTAATTAGTGCTGAGAAATCAGATTCTAAAGCAGTAAATTGATAAGCATCCAGTTCTGACAACGCTTGAATAAACGACGCTTCATCACTATGATTTCCATAACTAGGCAACGATACTACCGGAACACTTGATGAATTAGACAACTTTTTACCATTTATTGAATTTTGCGGTATTAACAAAAATTTGGAATTTTGTTTTTTTAAATTTTGTTTTCTATTATTTTCTAAAGTTACTTTCAGTTTTTGCCATTCTGATTCAGGAAAATTCCTCAAATAACGTTGAGTAGGAATTGATAAAACTGAAGTACTAGAAAACGGAAAAATACCAACTATTCCTCGCAGTTGATTACCTGCATCTAAAATTTCTTCTAAATGATCATTAATTTTATCATTGATCTGGTTATCAATCATCAAAACTGGCACAGACCTATCTATAGCATCTTTGCGTTTCTGTTCTGTCTCTTCTCGATTTTCAATATTATCCGTGTAGGGAGCAATAAATGTTTGCCAGGCAATATTATCAACTTTCATTCTTGGTTGGTTATATAAATCATGACCCACCACACTTGTCAATGATAATACTGCCAGCACCAAAATTATTGAGGAGCGTTTCTGGTGTACCCATCTGAAAATAACTTTATCAACACCACCAGTTTTTCTCACCAATTTAGTAGTTGATGTTTGTGTTTGTCCCCGTTTACCTTGTTTTCCTTGATGGCTATTTGCTGATAAATATAGAAGTAGATTTTTGAAAAAATTCCTATGCAGCTTATGTTGATGCTTTCCTTTACGGAATAGCACTTTATACTGTCGCTGCCATTGCTTTAATTGCTGACTCAAGGACTGCAAAAATTGCTGCGTTTTCATCTTTCCTGCCGCGAAATACCCCAAGTATGGCTGATGCCTCCGGCACACTACCCAAGCCGTGTAATAACTTAAGAAGAGAGCGGTTAGTATTTGACCCCCTTCAGGGTTAAATAAGTAATGGGACAGAATTAATTACACAATTGATTTTTCTGTTCCCTGTTCCCTGTTCCCTCTCTCAACGAGTGAATTTAATTTTGTTCGACTACTTACGACAGTCTCCAAATTTACTGCCCAATTAATTCAGTGTTTCGCAAAAATTATTTCAACGTCTACGAATAATATGAGGAGCAGCAAAGATAGTATATCCTGTATCTACACATTCGCCAAAATGATCACTAACGTCATATACTCCAGCCCATACCGCCATCATTATATCGGCTAATTTTAACATCTGGTTAAAACTGTGAAGTCCCCATGCAGGGGAATTGGTGACAGAGGGGGAAATTTGCCAACTTACAGGTATACCAACCGTACTATTATATGCACCTGATAATCCTCCAGCAATTGCACCTGTAATATCGTAATTGGCAAAATCGTGATTTTGATTAGCTCTTAATGTGGTGAGAGAAAAGTCTTCTAAGGTACTTAGAAAGCAGTAAAAAGCTAAACCAATATTACTAGTTAATTGTTCTGTACTGTTTAATTCCCTGGTTGCTGTTTCTAGTCCTGCACCCTTTTTTAATAAATCATTGACTTTTATTAATTGTTGTGGTAAGGAAGTTGATGTTTTATCTAAAAAACTCACTGTTTCCGAAATTAATGTGCGGGGATTAAGTTTTTCATTCAGGGATTGAGCGATCGCATATCCTATGATTAAACTAGCATCTCTGACAATCGGCTCATCTTGCCACTTGCATATTTTTTGCACTGCTAAAATATTTTCTCGCATTTTTACAGGA
This sequence comes from Anabaena sp. AL93, assembly GCF_001672085.1. Taxonomy (NCBI): domain Bacteria; kingdom Bacillati; phylum Cyanobacteriota; class Cyanophyceae; order Nostocales; family Nostocaceae; genus Anabaena; species Anabaena sp. AL93. The sequence goes on from NZ_LJOU01000098.1 coordinate 3,732, forward strand.
TTTTCGTGAAAAAACATCACCACCGGCAATATAGCGAGAATCATTTGTCCCCAAGAATTAATATTTTTTTCTAATTTAATATCTGCCGCTTCTTGACGCTTTAACCAGTCCTCTACATCCAACTTACCCAAACTAATTAAACTTTCCGTCCCCAAAACCGCAATCCTACCCAAATTAAAACCATTCGGGTTAGATAAACTCTCTCCTAAAAATGCTCCTAGAAAAGTCCCCCTAACCCGATTCACAAGAGAATAACGCATAATTTTTGACTGGTAATAGGTAATAGGTAATGGGTAATTGGTAATTGGTAATTGGTAATTGGTAATTGGTAATTGGTAATTGGTAATTGGTAATTGGTAATTGGTAATTGGTAATTTAAATAACTCTTTCTTGCCCCTTGCCCCTTGCCCCTTGCCTCTTGCCTCTTGCCCCTTGCCCCTTGCCTCTTGCCTCTTCCCTCTTGCCCCTTGCCTCTTGCCTCTTGCCTCTTGCCTATTACTGCCTTAAATAATACACCAGTGCTTCCAGACCTAACAAATAACTTTGAGCGCCAAAGCCACTGATTTGGCCAATTACCACTGGTGCGATATAAGAATGATGACGGAAATCTTCCCGACGATAAATATTACTCAGATGTACTTCAACAGTAGGTAAATTAACAGCAGCGATCGCATCCCGCAAAGCCACACTAGTATGAGTGTAAGCCCCAGCGTTAATCACAATCCCCTGATGCTTTCCTAATGCCCCGTGAATAGCATCTACTAAAACCCCTTCATGATTTGACTGCATGGAAAATATACCTGCTTGCAGTTCCATTGCTTTGGACTCTAACAAGCGATTAATTTCTGCCAAAGTCAAAGAACCATAAATTCCCGGTTCTCTAAGTCCCAGCAAATTTAGGTTTGGTCCATGCAGCACAAGAATACTTAAAGCTGGCAAATTCAACTCCCACACCTTAAAAACTTTAGCGACGGCGCATAGAACGTTCATGTACAGGAATCGGAATCAGTTCCGGTTCCGGTTCAGCCTCTGGACCTAGCAGACTATCAATTAACTTCCGCGCTAATTCTTTCAGCTTTTCCAGCACCTTTTCTATATAATCCATTAAACTGACCGCTCCTGAGATAGTACCTCAATTTTATTTAACCGGGTCGCAGAAACTGGCGTATTATCGCACTTCTAGCCTTGGCAGGGTTGACACATTTCCACAAGTATGGTAAGTCCTACTATGAAATTTTAATTTTGTGTTTTCCCTTACTTATTAGATTATCACATTCATAATTACTAATGGGTAATTAGTGATATGAATTCAGGAGTCAGGAGTATGGCTAACGCCACGCTGCGCTATCAGGAGTTCATGGGGAAGAAAGAAGTAAATAAATTTATACCCTTGCTCCCTCCTCCCCTGCCCCTGCTCCCCTGCCCCTTCCCTAACTCGCCGCGTCTGTCTTTTTCGCTCTAGTCTTTGTTGATTTAGTAGTAGCAGTTGACTTAGTAGTAGATTTAGTGGTTTTCCGTGTAGATTTTGTAGATGCTTTAGCTGAAAGTAATTCAATAGCTGTAGACAAAGTTATATTTTCCACTGATTCACCTTCAGGAATACTGGCATTAGTTTTCCCGTGTTTAATGTAAGGACCATAAGGACCATCATAGATATTAACTGGTGAATCATCTTCTGGATGCGTACCCAACTCCCGTAAAGCTTCCTTAGACTTACTCTTAGCAGCGGCCCGACCCTTTTTCGGCTCTGCCAATAATTCTAAAGCACGATTCAAAGAAATTGTCAAGACATTATCAGTAGATTTGAGAGAACGATAATCTTTTCCCTCCTTTCCTTGGTCATGGACAACATAGGGGCCAAATCTTCCTAAACTAGTTTGGACTTTGCCACCAGTTTCTGGGTGAGTTCCCAAAGCACGGGGAAGAGATAATAAACCAACAGCCATATCCAAAGTGAGTGTTTCCGGTGTCACACCCTTGGGGAAAGAAGCTTGTTTGGGTTTAGGATTTTCCTCAGTCTTATCGCCTAGCTGCACATAAGGTCCATAAGTACCAATCTTGATATAAATAGGTTCTCCGGTTTCTGGGTGACGACCAACTTGGTCAGGTCCGACAATTTTTTGTTTGAGGAGAATTTCCACCTGTTTAGGGTCAAGGTCAGCCGGAGTCAGGTTCTTAGGAATAGAAGCGGTAATTACTTCCTCACCATTGGTAACTTCAATGTAAGGTCCATATTTACCAATACGGACTTTAGCATCTAAATTTTCTAGTTCTACAGTTCTAGCCTTGCCGGCATCAATTTCTGTTTCCCTTTCCCTTACCAAAGTTTCTAAACCTTGTTCACCAAGATAGAATTTCTTTAAGTAGGGTAGCCATTGAGCTTCACCCGTGGAAATTTCATCCAAGGTTTGCTCCATTTTAGAAGTAAAACTAGGGTCAACAATATCTGGAAAATGTTTTTCCAGTAAATCAGTCACAGCAAAAGCCGTGAAAGTAGGAATTAGAGCATTATTCAGCAACTGAGCATAATCTTTATCAATGATTGTGCCAATAATGCTGGCGTAGGTACTAGGACGACCAATGCCTTCACTTTCCAAAGTTTTCACCAAAGTTGCTTCAGTATAACGGGCAGGAGGTTGGGTTTCGTGGCCTACCGCGTCCAATTCTTTACATTGAGGATGATCACCAACTTTCAGAGCAGGTAGAATTACTTCTTGGTCTTCTAAAGCGGCTTCAGGATCATCAGAACCTTCGACATAGGCGCGAAGATAGCCAGGAAAATCTATGCGCTTACCAGAGGAACGAAAACCAGCGTCTTCAACTTGGATTTGCACAGTAACTTGAGTTTGGCGAGAATCAGCCATTTGTGAGGCGACGGTGCGCTTCCAAATCAAATCATAAACAGCAAATTCTCGTCCAGCTAAACCTGTGTCTTGGGGTGTGCGGAAACTACTACCAGCGGGACGAATGGCTTCGTGAGCTTCTTGTGCGCCTTTAGATTTGGTGGTGTATTGGCGAGGTTGGGGACTAAGATATTGTTTCCCGTATTTTTGTTCTACACAAGCACGGGCGGCGGTAATCGCTTGGTCGGATAAATGTACCGAATCTGTCCGCATATAGGTAATATACCCTTGCTCATATAAATTTTGAGCAACCCGCATGGTATCCCGTGCCGATAAGCGCAATTTGCGGTTAGATTCTTGTTGCAGTGTGGAAGTTGTGAACGGTGGTGCTGGTTTGCGGGTGACAGGACGTTCTTCCATATCCGTCACTGTCCAAGTTTTCCCTTCTAGGCGGGCTTTTAGGGCTTCGGCTTGTTCCTCGTTGAGTAATACAACATTACGCCCGGCGGTAATTCTGCCCGTTGTTGAGTCAAAATCGCTGCCTGTGGCAACTTTCGTACCGCCAACAGTCACTAAAACCGCGCTAAAGGGACATTTTTCCTGTTCTAGACTGGCTTTTAAATCCCAGTATGTACCTTCATGGAAAGCCCGGCGTTGTCGTTCTTTAATTACTAATAAGCGTACTGCTACAGATTGCACTCGCCCAGCGGATAACCCCCAGGCAATTTTTTTCCACAGCAGCGGCGATAAGGTATATCCTACTAATCGGTCTAAAATTCTTCTGGTTTCTTGGGCGCGAACTACCTGCTCATCAATATTACGGCAGTCTTTCAAAGCTTTTTGAATGGCTTCCTTGGTAATTTCATGAAAGACCATGCGCTTTGTTGGCACTTTCGGCTTGAGCAATTGGTATAAATGCCAACTAATACTTTCCCCTTCCCGGTCTTCATCTGTTGCTAAAATCAGTTCAGTTACACCTTTGAGGGCTTCTTTAAGCTGAGTGACAATTTTCTTTTTGTCTTTGGGAACGACATAAATCGGTTCAAAGTCGGCTTCTACATTGACCCCAAGCTGCGCCCATTTTTCCCCTTTGACGGCTGCGGGAATTTCACTGGCCGACTGGGGAAGGTCACGGACATGACCCATTGAAGCTTCTACCACATAGTCTTTTGGTAGGTAGTTGCGAATGGTACGAGCTTTTGTGGGAGATTCGACGATAACAAGAGTTGACATGGAAATTTAAAAAGAATAATAGCTATGCAGCTAAATAGTTAAGTTGGATTAATTTTTGCGAAATGTCAAGATGAAATATCACGCCTCAGCAGTGATTGTATACTTACACAAACTGCCCAACAGGGGTAAATCTTTCTCAACTTCAGGTACAGTGATCTTTTTGAGAATGCTAGAAGTAACCTTTGAGAGTCAATTGTCAGTTATTTCCATCTTTAACTTATCTAGTACATATTTGACGACTATAGTTTGTAAAATATCCCTGGAATTTAATAGTACAAGACTCACAGTTGTTAAAGGTTGGGGAAATAAATAATTTAAAATTAGCTTAATTTTTCTAATTTGCCATTTTTTTATAGGTGCTGTGTCAAAATCAACTTATACATAAAGAAATGCTAAAAGTATATAAATTACACCTGCAAACTTGATTGTTAGCGTCTTAATACCTGATGATATTCTTCGAGCCATCGCCTAACTTCTTGAACTACCAATATAAGCCCCAATTTGTTTAAGCCCCTGTAAAACTTGAATACGTTCTGCTGTATTTTCAAGTAACCGATAAGTGTGAGATCGCGTATATTGAGGGACATCTTGGTGGCGATTGCATTTCAAAAACAATACTTCTCTGCCATTTGTCACCATTCCATAGCAACTTGACTGCAAATTAGGAGCGCTCAACAAATAAGTAAGTGCTTGGGGAATTCCTGCGGTAACGTCCAGCCTTGCAGGTTTTGATTCGATTACCAAAATCCAAAAACTATCTTGGATTACCAAAATATCAATTCTGCCTTGAACCGCTATAGCATTAGCTTCATCAGCAACTTCGATACTGGTACTTACTTCTGCTTTTACCAAAAAAGGAAATTGATAGAAACCAGCCAAATCTAGCAATGGCGACACCACAACAAGCTTAACAATTTCTTCAAGGGGCGCTTCTTCTTGACTGAGATAGTTATAGTTGCGAGTGAGGCGATCTAGTCCTTGTAGTTCCGCTTCGGTTAGTGTTGGTGAATTATTTAACCATTCATCAAAAAAGCGATCGCTAGAATTGAGTCTCAAGCCAAAAGTTTGACGGAGATTGCTAAGTGTAAGGCTACTAGCATTTGTAATCACAGTTAAATCCTTGTAGTATTTACATGAATTTCAGAAGTTTAGTTCTCGTAGCTTATGGGGCATATTTTTGTAAAAACTCGCTGGGAGTGAAACATTCAAATTCTTCAGTTTGCTCGACAAGTGCGCGAATTAGTTTGTAATTTCTGGATACAAAACATTTTGCTTTTCCTTGCTTGGCAGTTAGATAAACACCTGCATCTTCACGGGGAATTATGCCAGCATCAGCGATTGCTTGAATATCTTGGTCTTCTACAAATATGAAATCTACTTTCAATTGCTGCCAAAGTCTTGTTAACAGACCACTTGACCAGTCTTTGTTTTGCAAGCGTTTACCAACTCGTAAGATTTGATCGATAAGTTCTTGAGAGAAGATAACTCTAGTTTGCTCATCGCTATTTTCATCACTGACTAGCAATGATAAAATTTTGCTTTCATCGCTGTTTAAATCAAGCGCTCCCAGAATGTAGATATTTGTGTCGAGAAATACCGATTTGGGTAGACTAGAACTTGATTTCACTGTCATTTAGCCTTTGCTCTCTTTCTGTGGATATTTCTTGTTTTACGTCCTGAATAAGTTCCATAATTTTGTCGGTTGAGTCATAGCCAGATTTGGTAAAAAGTTGATGGGACATAGTTGCAAATCCTTCGTTTGATAGCTGTTCTCGGCAATCGCTAATTCCTATCAAATGTTGAAACATTTCTAAACTTAACAGCACTGCTTTTTGCTGCCCTTCTTGAACTAAGGCGATCGCTTCTCCCTTAGAGTTGGCTTGTTGGATTAGCCCAGAAAGCTCTTGATTGTCCCGTACATTTGCTTCTAGCATATAATTTGCTGTTTTGAAGTCAGTTATAATTTTATTCTATGTTATGCGATTCCCACGGAGCGCTTCGCTATCGCCTAAAAATCACGACTCATAGTAATGTAACCCCACTTAACTTTAGTACGATCGCTCGGTATCACGCAATATTACGCTAAACTATAATTTATGTAATTATTTGATTGATTATGATTCTATTTTAACTATTTGGGGTTGGAGGGGTCAGTTATGGATGAAGCCAGATTACAAACTTATATTAATTTAATTGAAAAGTTTTTGGCTTGTGCTGATGGTGAGGAACCCAATAATGTTCTGCAAGCAAATCAGGAATTGATTGATCCCGAATTTTTGCAGGAGATGGAAAACTATGCAACATGGTTAGAACAACAAGGAAATAATGATCATGCGGCTTGGTTACGGAATATGGCGCAATGGTTGGGGCAATATCTCAACCCTCAAGCGGGAAGTATAGAGGAATATCAGGGGTTCTTATTAGAAGTATTAGAAGCAGAATATGAAAGTAATGATCCTGCGGTGGTTTATCCTATCCTACAACGCGGTCAACATCTGTTAGATGATACTTTTGCCCAACTGTTGCAACAATACTCTAGAAATGTGTTTTCTCAAGAGAAGGCAAAAGAAGTGGCCGGTATTGCTGGGGTGATTCAAAATTTATGTATTCACATTATACAGTTTCCTTTGGGAAGTCGGGCTAATAATCTGGAAATTGCTATTACAGGCTATCACACTCTGTTAGAAGTATATACCCGTGAGGCTTTTCCTTATGAATGGGCAGGGTTACAAAATAATCTGGGGATAGCTTATGGAAATCGCATCAGAGGGAAAAGGGCTGATAATCTAGAGTTAGCTATTTCCGCTTTAAACCTATTATTAGGAGTATATACCCGTGAAGCCTTCCCTTATGAATGGGCAGGGTCACAAAATAATCTGGGGTTAACTTATAGTTATCGCATCAAAGGGGAAAGGGCTGATAATCTAGAGAAAGCGATCGCAGCTTATAACCTGTCATTAGAAGTAAGAACCTGTGAAGCCTTTCCTGAACAATGGGCAAGGTCACAAAATAATCTAGGATTAGCTTATAGTAATCGTATCAGAGGGGAAAGGGCCGACAATCTAGAGAAAGCGATCGCAGCTTATAACTTATCATTAGAAATATCTACCCATGATGCTTTTCCTTACGAATGGGCAATGACACAGAATAATCTTGGGTTAGCTTATAGTAATCGCATCAGAGGGGAAAGGGCTGATAATCTAGAGAAAGCGATCGCAGCTTATAACCTATCATTAGAAATATCTACCCGTGAAGCTTTTCCTTACGAATGGGCAATGACACAGAATAATCTAGGAGAAGCTTATCGTAGTCGCATTATAGGGGAAAGGGCCGATAATCTAGAGTTAGCTATTGCGGCTTATAACCTATCTTTAGAAGTCTATACCCGTGATGCTTTTCCTGAATATTGGGCAAGGTCACAAAATAATCTGGGTATTGCTTATAGTCATCGCATCAGAGGGGAAAGGGCAGATAATCTAGAGTTAGCTATTGCCGCTCATAACCTGTCTTTAGAAGTATATACCCGTGATGCCTTTCCTGAATATTGGGCAAGGTCACAAAATAATCTAGGGTTAGCTTATCTATATCGCATTAGAGGGAAAAGGGCTGATAATTTAGAGTTAGCTATTGCAGCTTATAATCTATCCTTAGAAGTATATACCCGTGACGCCTTTCCTGAAGATTGGGCAAGGTCACAAAATAATCTAGGGTTAGCTTATCAAACTCATATCAGAGGAGAAAAGGCAGATAATCTAGAGTTAGCGATCACAGTTTATGACCTGTCTTTAAAAGTATATACCCGTGATGCTTTTCCTTATGAATGGGCAACGACACAAAATAATCTGGGAGAATTTTATAGAAATCGCATCAGGGGGGAAAGAGCAGATAATCTAGAGTTAGCTATTGCGGCTTATGACCTGTCTTTAGAAGTATATACCCGTGAAGCATTTCCTGAAAATTGGGCAAGGTCACAAAATAATCTGGGGGCTGCTTATAGTAATCGCATCAGAGGGGAAAGGGCAGATAATCTAGAGTTAGCTATTGCGGCTTATGACCTGTCTTTAGAAGTATATACCCCTACTGCTTTTCCTATAGACTGCTTAAGAACAGGACGAAACTTAGGAATTACTGCTAACTTTATCGAAGACTGGGAAGCCGCTATCAAAGGCTACAACTTAGCCATCGAAGCAGTAGAAAATACCCGACTCGAAGCCTTAAACCCCCAACGACAACAAGAAATTCTCTCCGATGCAATGGATGTTTATCATGGCATAGTTCAATCCTATCTCAACCTCAATCAAAAAGATCGCGCCTTAGAATACGTTGAACGCAGCAAAACCCGCTATCTAGTCCAACTGCTTACCGACCGAGATATCTATCCTAAAGGTAATATCCCCCAAACTATTATTACGGAATTAGATCGCCTCCGTCGTGCCATTATCGGGGAAGAACAACAGTTAGCCATCCAAGAACAAACCCGCAATAGGGGAGTAATTTTAACCCCAGATCAACAAAAACAACCCATCTTAAATGACTATACTCACCTCAATCATTTAAAACAAGAATTAAATCAACTCATTGATCGTGAAATAACCGACATTGATCCCACTTTTAGCTTAACTCAAAAAGTTCAAACCATTCCCTTAACTGAGATTCAATCCTTAATTAATCGACAAACCGCCATTTTAGAATGGTATATTTCAGGGGAAACATTTTTAGCTTTTATTGTAACTTCCCAAGGATTAAAAGTTTGGCAATCTTCCGCAACAGATCGAGACAATTTGATTAATTTTATTAAAGATTATCGTGAAGCTTATGAAAATAATAAAACTGAGTGGATTAAAAATCTTAATTCTCGTTTAAATGAACTATCAGAAATTCTCCACATTGATGAACTTTTAAGCCTAATTCCCCCATCCTGCAAACGATTAATAATAATTCCCCATTGGTTTTTACATATTATTCCCCTTCATTGTTTACCCCTAAAAAATGGACAATTTCTCTATCAAAGCTTTTCTAAAGGTGTCGGATACGTTCCCAGTTGCCAACTTTTAAAACTGGTAAAATTATCACAGCGTGACAACTTTGATCGTCTTTTTGCTATTAAAGACCCCACCAGAAAAGACCTAAAACCCCTATTAGGAGCAAATATAGAAATAGAGAGAATTAGTCAAGGATTTGATGCTGAAAAAACCATTATTATTGGTGAATCAGAAGCATCAGAACAAACCCTAGAAAACCGTCGTCAAGAATTACAAGCATCCCATTGTATTCACTTTTCTTGTCATGGTAAATTTGATAATAAATCTCCTAGAGATTCCGCTTTAATGTTAGCAGATCCAGAAGGTAACTTAGGAGAATCAGCTAACCTAACTCTAGCAGAAGTATTTGAAAAACTTGATTTAAGAGAATGCCGTTTAGTTACTTTTTCCGCTTGTGAAAGTGGCATAATCGAAAGTAAAGCTGATAGTATCAGTGATGAATATGTGGGTTTACCTAGTGGTTTTCTATTTGCAGGTAGTTCTAGTGTTGTTAGCACCCTTTGGACAGTAGATCCTCTAGCAACAACGTTATTTATGACTAAATTTTATCACGATCTTAAACGAATTTCTATCCAAGATCAAGGGAGTATTGCTATTATTTTAAATAATACTCAAACCTGGTTAAGAACTCTCACCAGTAAGAAGTTAGCAAGAATTAAAAACAACTCCGAATTTAAAAAATTATTAATTGAAGCATTTGCCGATAATAAACGCGATCGCAATAAATTTAAAGACTTATTAGAAGCTGCGGTTAAACGTCAACCCTATCCATTTGAAAGTCCCTATTATTGGACTGCATTTATAGCAACAGGAGTTTAGTCATCGGTGGAAATTTGACAAAACTTGTCCATTCCTTCCTCTTGAACATAAATAGCAATTGGAGTTGATAAAAGTGTCGCAATACCTGGGGGACATAGAAAAGATGCTGCTACCATCTCTGTTAACGTAGGGATAAGTGCAGGGACAATTTTTTCTCGCACAATTTCGTATCTTTGCTGACAAATAGATTCACGACATTTATTAAGAACAATAACAAACCAACGCATATCAGCGTTATCTTCGACTCCTTCAATGCCATTTCGAGTAGCAATGGATTCAGCCGCATCCGCCAAATCTCCATCCCATTCTTCGATTACATCAAGTGCAGCTAAAAAATCAGAATTATCTGCTAGTTCACTGCGATATATTGCAATTTGTTCTGATGTTAACTGGATTGTATCTGTCATATTCATTACCTTTGATAAGTCTTTTTTTGATATTATCCCATTAATTACCCTTGAGAATAACAAACCACGATAGAATAGCGATTCCGACGGAGCGCTTCGCTATCGCCCCATGAGGAAACTATTTGAGAACTACTTAACCTTGAATTTTTTGAGCTATAGTATTGTCATACAGAGTTATGACAAGCAAAAATATGAGAGTTAATGCAAGGCTCGATAGCGATCGCGCTAATAAGTTTAATTACATTCGCCAGCGGACAAATCAAGGTGTGTCTGACATTATGAAAGTGGCGATCGATCTTTATTATGAAAAATTACATCAAGAATCCCCTGTAAAACCTTTGCAACTCCTTAGAGAATCAGGGCTGATTGGTTGTGCCGAAGGGGACTCTGATTTGTCGGTTAATTACAAGCAATATCTCACTGAAAGTCTTAACGAAAAATATGGTCATCGTTGATTCTGGCTTTTGGATAGCATTAATCAATCGCCGTGATGATTATCATGTTCTCGCTCAAGAAGTTCTAGATACGATTGATGAGCCTCTGGTGACAACATGGTGTGTGATTACGGAAGCTTGTCATATTCTCTTGAAACGTACAGGCACAAATGCTCAACAGACGTTTATTCATAGCTTAGAAATTGGTGCTTTTGAGGTTTTTGATCTCAAGGTTCAAGATGGGAAAAGAATCAGTGAATTGATGAATCAATATATTTCCCTGCCAATGGATTTAGCGGACGCTTCATTGATTATTCTTGCCGAACATTTGGGGCATGGGCGGATTTTATCTGTTGATTTTCGGGACTTTAATACTTACCGCTGGAAAAATCGTCATCCTTTTGAGAATTTGATGTCTATTAACTGAAAGTAATGCTATAAATTAGCGATTACTAGGTCGCGCTAGTTCTCTCCGGGACGCAATGCGTTCGCTATCGCCTCTCATCTCCAAAAAAACTGGCCATCACAATTGCCTGTGTTTTATAAGGAAGAACGCCAAAAACCCTTGAAAATGTGGCTGACTGAGTCAGCCACATTTGGGCTTTAGACAAGAGATGAAGGCTAGAGGCTTTCCTTTATCCTGCATTGACGTTAATTTGAAAATTTGAAATTATTTCAAATTTTAATCCATATTCGTGATACAACTAAATTGTCACTAAAGACATAAAAAGCTACCGAGGGACTCTCGGAAAGTTACGCTTGTCAGATATGATTTCACCCGCCAGGGCAAACGAAATCAGGGCAAGAACCCAAATATTTAAGGCAATGCCTGAAACTGGGATAACTGAGGGATATAGACTGAAACTCTCTATAGAATCTCCGCGTCTTTAGACCGGAGAGTGTCAAAATAGGAGAATTGTTTATTGCTCTAGGATACATAAATCATGCTTACTTATAAGGCAATGTATAAGTTTTTAGACAAGGGAGTTCATGGGGAAGTATTAGACTTTCCTGGAGCGATTTCTTGGGGAGAAGATTTATCTATAGTCCGTCGTTCTTTGGCGAGTGCATTAGTTGATATGGCAGAGGTTTATTTATCTCAGGGAGAATCTTTACCGTTGCCGAATGAACAATTAACGGAACCCGAAGCGGATTTAGAGGAACCAATTTATTTGATTTTCTCAGCAGCAAATCATGTTCAAGTTGTTCCTAGTTTTGTAGCTTAATGAAACGTCGAGATTTGTTACGTCACCTCAGTCAACATGGCTGTTATTTATTAAGAGAAGGAAGCGAACATTCTATTTGGGAAAATCCCCTTAACGGTCGTCGTACAGCAATTCCTCGTCATAGAGAGATTGTTGACTTTACCGTTTTTAGAATTTGTCGTCAGTTGGAGATACCTGAACCTTAAATCGCCTCCTAAAACCAATAAAAAGCGATCCCTAGTCCTGAAAATCACAACTCACAGGAATAGCGATTCCTAGGTCGCGCTTCGCTATCGCCCTCAGTAAATATTTAACAGATAGATAATTGAAGCGATTCCTAGGTCGCGCTTCGCTATCGCCTAAAAATCACGACTTACAGTAATAGCGATCATAATCTTTTCAGAGCGATCGCAAGAAATTAAGGAGATTCTTAAACGAAGCGCAGCGATCGGAACATATATTTAGATTTAGTCTCTCTGCTAACTCAACATTCATGTTGGTACTGTAACGAGGCTTTCTATTTTCTCCAACCGACAATTCTATTAGTTTTTCTTTAGGAGATTTAATTTCGTGAGGGTTAGGATGTGCTTTACCTTTTTCACCACCAAGATATTTGATAACTTCTGGATCAGACCAGAACCAAGCTTCTAACTCTTCAATGGGAATACAGATATGTTTTTTAAGACTTTCAATTTCAGAAGATAATTCTTCTAATTTTGAGCGCAATGCTCGCTCATTGTTGAGGGAACCATTCTGAGGATTACGATCCAAATCATGAACGACAATAAAAATATTACAACCTTCAGTGGAAAGTAATTTCAGCTTTGCTCTTAGCTTTTTTGTTAATGAACTACAACCCTTAGAAGCCCATTTTTTGGTTGTGACTTCTGCCCCAAGGACACGATGGACAATTGTACGAATTGCTTCACAGTCTGTATTATCCTCAGCAATTAAGGCGATCTTAAGATTACTCATCGAGAATACCACTGTAAATCCATTCGCCTAATTCACCATCTTCAGAGAGGTATTCAATAACATTGTGAATCTGATCATCGCCTAATTTCCGAACAAATGTTTGTCCATTATCTCGATGAACTAGAATAATTTTGTCTGGACTAGTCCATGAAACGACTTGCGGTGAGTGAGTCGAAAGAATCAAATTTTCTCCAAAAGAGTAGGTCTCGATTTCATTCAGTAACTTTGCAAGCATAGCAGGATGGATTTGTGTCTCAGGTTCTTCAATTATTGTCGTCGTATTAGGAGATGAGGCAATTATTTCAATAAGAATCGACAAGACTCGGAGTGTTCCATCAGATAATAACCCTATATTAACTCCATCTAGCAATACCGAAGAAATATATTCTTCTTCTTCATTTTCAATTTTCTCTCCAGAGTCTCTGCTTAAAATAAACTTTTGTTCAGATATCTTGCTGCCAAGTCCAACTCGCTGACAGATGCTTTCAAGCTCGCATAGATCATCCTTGCCAATAAGACGTAGTATTTTTCGAGCTAGAATATCACCTAAACTGAAAGAACGAGTAGAAATACCTTTGCTTGATACTCTTAGTTGTGATGGTTGTCGTCTAGTCCTTTGTCTAATAGAAGCTTTCCCTAGTAAGCGAACTCCTCCCAAAACAGAATAAACCCAAAGCATTTCGTCAGGTAGCTTGATTGGGGAGGTTTTTGGGAGCGATTGTCGGAGAGAGTGCGTATTCCCAAGAACAGTGATAATTGGACTATCCCCAGTATGAAAAGTTGTCACCCCATTATCAGTAGTCCAAAGATGATCTTCTTCTTCATTAATATATCGACAGTAATCATTCCAGGAGAAACGACTTACTTCTGATTTTTCATCTATGGAGTCATCGGAGTCATCAAAATTCAGATCATCATCAGAACTAGCAAGAGTTGTAAATTCATACCTATATTCAAGTCTACGAGCAGTCGGAGTCAAAATTTCGATTTCTAATATTTTAGGAAAACTTTCGCCATCATACACAAGTGGATTAAACCTACCAATCGCACATAATGAGATTGCTTCAAACCCTTCAAGAATAGCTGACTTTCCAGCCCCATTGCGACCAACTAATACGGCAACACCATCCTCTAAAGAAACAGTAACTCGACTACCTAAGACAGACCAACCGTCAAGGGTAAAAGATAAAAGGCGAGGCTGATTTGTGTTGGAATCTGGGTTGGACAAAATAGAATTTCCTTTCCAATACTAAACGATCTTGCTTAAATTTTAGCCGAATATGTCTATCGTTGTTAAAGTAGTTTAGCTCGCAATTAGTCCATTTTGGACAAAGATATTACACTATTGTTTGGGCGCGATATCTAGCTCGTGGGTGAAGATTACAATCGTGATATCTTGAGTATTGAGTGCGGCTGAGACGATCAGGGCGATTTCTAGGTCGCGCTTCGCTATCGCCTAATAATCACGACTCACAGGAATGAGCCACAATTACTGCTAACAAGCTATTAGCAATAACTTTAATTTTCCGGTTCATGGTCTGTTATTCTTTGACGGCGATCGCTTAGAGATATCAGTAGTCGCTGTAAGGTGCGTTGCTTGACGCGCTTTTTTGCTTTTAATTATGATTAGTTTGTAATTATTATGCGCTACGCTAACACATCCTACTGTTACTATTTTAAAAAAAATATGGATTTAGCAAAAATGCTAAAGTGATGATATTGATGGGGCTAAGTTGACCTATGACCATTGCAACCGAAAGACAAGCACAACAGCAGTTACTAAGTTTTAGCGATTTTATCGTCCGTTATGGTGACAGTAACCGCTACGAATTGATTGATGGAGAGGTGTTTGATTTGGAACCAACAGGCTACCATGAAGAAGTTTCAGCTTTTACCACCACAAAAATCTGCGCCCAAATTGATGCAATAGGTTTAAATTGGTTTGTCCTTCAGCGAGGATTGCTACGTCCTTCCAACTTGGGTATGACAGCATTTCGACCTGATGTTATGGTTGTTGACCGCAATGAACTTGCGAAAGAACTACTTTGGAATGACCAATCAATCCTCACGCTGGGCAGTTCGATTAAATTTGTGATGGAAGTAGTTAGTAGCAACTGGCAAAACGATTATGCGCGTAAAGTCGAAGACTACGCAATTTTAGGTATTCCTGAATATTGGATTGCGGATTATGCGGGTCTAGGTGTGACTCGACATATTGGGAAACCGAAACAACCTACTCTTTCTATTTGTACCTTAGTCAAAGGAGAGTATGAAATTCAGCAGATTCGAGGCAATCAACCCATTACTTCGCTGACATTCCCAAATTTCAAACTGACAGCCGAACAAGTTTTAAAGGCTGGCAGATAAAGTGCTTTTAAGCCATGCTTACTCTTTCCCGAAAATCGCCCCACGCTGAACAGTTCAGTTATGTACTCGACTGTTTATTTTGAGTTATTGCGGTACATTTACCGATAGCTAAAATTAAATATACGAATTTCCAACTGTTAAAGATAGAAAGATCAATGCAATTTTAGTCAAGAAGTATGGATAGAATAAACTTGTGTTATCTCTAATGTTTAATCGCTAAAACCTATATATCTCATGGATTTTGCTAATTTTGCATCCCAGTTAAATGCTGGAACGATTTTACCAGAGGGAATCGTCATGATTACCCTCTTGGGGGTTTTGATTGTTGATTTGATTTTGGGACGGACATCTGCTCGCTGGATTGCATATCTAGCGATCGCTGGTTTAACAGCCGCGATTATTGCTCTATACTTCCAATGGGATACTACTAACCCCATTGCCTTTACTGGTAGCTTTAATGGTGACGACCTGAGTATTGTCTTTCGGGGGATTATCGCCCTGTCAGCAATGTCAACAATATTGATGTCAATTCGCTACGTCGAACAAAGTGGTACGCCTTTAGCCGAATTTATTGCCATTTTGATGACTGCGACTTTGGGAGGAATGTTTTTATCCGGTGCTAATGAGTTGGTGATGATTTTCATCTCCCTAGAAGCCCTGAGTATTTCCTCTTATTTGTTGACAGGTTATACAAAACGTGACCCCCGTTCCAATGAAGCAGCGTTGAAATACCTGTTAATTGGTGCTTCCAGTACAGCGGTATTTTTGTATGGTGTCTCCCTGCTGTATGGGTTATCCGGTGGACAAACAGAACTAAGTGCGATCGCTCAAGGTATCGCTACAGCGAATGTTGGTCAATCCCTGGGTTTAGTAATTGCTCTGGTTTTCGTGATTGCGGGTATTGGTTTCAAAATCTCCGCTGCACCCTTCCACCAATGGACACCGGACGTTTATGAAGGCGCACCAACTCCAGTTATCGCCTTTTTATCCGTTGGTTCTAAAGCCGCAGGACTTGCCCTAGCTATCCGTCTCTTGACCACCGTTTTCCCTATCGTGGCAGATGAGTGGAGATTTGTTTTCACCGCCCTTGCGGTGCTAAGTATGGTACTGGGTAACGTTGTCGCCCTAGCCCAAACTAGCATGAAACGGATGTTAGCTTACTCATCCATTGCCCAAGCTGGGTTTGTGATGATTGGCTTAATTGCGGGAACTGATGCCGGCTATTCCAGTATGATTTTCTATCTACTGGTGTACCTGTTTATGAACCTGTGCGGCTTTAGTTGCGTAGTATTGTTCTCTTTGCGAACAGGAACAGATCAAATTTCTGAATACTCTGGTTTGTATCAAAAAGACCCACTTTTAACACTGGGTTTGAGTATTTCTCTCTTATCATTGGGTGGTATTCCCCCACTAGCCGGCTTTTTCGGGAAGATTTACTTATTTTGGGCAGGTTGGCAAGCTGGTCTTTACTGGTTAGTTTTACTCGGTTTAGTTACCAGTGTGGTTTCTATCTATTACTACATTCGCGTAGTTAAGATGATGGTAGTCAAAGAACCCCAAGAAATGTCCGACGTGGTGAAGAATTATCCCCAAGTGCGTTGGGATTTACCAGGACTGAGACCTTTACAAGTAGGTTTGATAGTAACTTTAATAGCTACTACCATTTCTGGAATCTTATCCAATCCCTTGTTTACTTTAGCTAATAATTCTGTTACTAACACTCCCATGTTGCAAGCAGCAAAAGTTGCTAGTACACAAGCTAGTGTTATTACAAATAAGGAGTTACAGGAATTGTAAGTTATTCCTAAATAATTGGTAATGGGTAATTGGTAATGAAGCTAGTCTTCAATATTCAATTACCCATTTTTATTATTAAACAGCAATAATACCACATTCCGCACCCCCAAGTGTCACACCCCAAGGAAAGCAATATATTTAGTACATAAGAACTAATACCTGTGAGGGGTGATTAAAATTTATTGAGGCTAAATAGGAATAATTACTATTAAAGCAGATATATAGTCAATAAAACGACTAAGTACAAAATTTTGATTCTGAGGTGATTGTAATGGAAAACCTAGTCCAGAATCATTGAAAGCTTTATCCTCAATGACTATAAAAAACTAAAAAAACGTTTTAAATCAACAGAAAAATGAGAACATGGTAACAGATACTTATATGGAGTTTCTGTTACCATGTTTAGTACAAAAGACCTGGAATTGAAGAAG
>NZ_LJOU01000099.1:0-21135 GCF_001672085.1 Anabaena sp. AL93
TTTCCCAAGTTGTTCATTCTCGTCATCGCAGTATTTATAATTTTATGGTTAATATTATTGCTGGTTTAATTGCTTATACTTGGCAAGATAAAAAACCTTCTTTAAAATTAGATAAACATGAAGTAACTTCTCTACCAGCTTTATTAATTTAATTATTTTCATGCAATTAAATTGTGAGTCCAAAATATTCAATTTTGGATTGTTTTCTCTTGTTTATTTATTGTCAATAATCATTGCTAATTGAGAAAAGCCCGATATAATTAGTTTTCAGGATGATTATTTATATCGAACTCAGGTGATAGCGAACGCATTGCGTCCCGGAGGGAACTAGCGCGACCTAGGAATCGCTCTAGAAGTCTTTCATTGCCTTCCCATAGCGTTTCCCACAGAGGAGGAATAACGAAGCGATAGCGAACGCATTGCGTCCCGGAGGGAACTAGCGCGACCTAGGAATCGCAAAAACCACGGGATTATGTGATTACTTGCGCTCGTAATGACAATTTCAGGGGTCTATAACGCCTGAAACCCTTGCAGATACAACTTGTGTGTACACCGTAGCCTTCACAAGGGGAGGGTTAGGGTGGGGTAAAACATTTGATACAGCAATCATGAGTTTTCAAACAACGTCTAATAAGTATTAAATTTCCTGGTTGCTACTGGATGGCTTTGAAACTTCCCATACTTCCCTGTAAACTGGAAAGAATATGCCGGGGTGCGATACCTATAATAAATATGTCATTAAAAATAGATTCTGGATTATTTACGGATGATTTCATAGATCATCACGCAGTTTTATGTGTGCCGATTGATGCGGAATTTAAGGAAATCCGTAACCGTTATTTACAAATTGCTCGGATATTGCACCCAGATAGTTCTTTGATGAGGAATGAGTCGGAAAAAGAGATGGCTAATCAATTTTTAGCAAAGTTGGTTAATCCGGCTTATGAGAAGTTTTCTGTGGAACGCAATCGGGCTGAGTATTTGTTTATTCTGACACAAATGGGGAAGAGATTTGCCCAAGAACCAGGAGCAATTAGACTGAAGACGGAATCGGGGCGGCAATTGTTAGCTGCGCCTAATGTGAGTATGGCATATAAGCAGGCGATCGCTAAAATTGCCCCAACTCAATTTAGTGATTTGCAACAAGTACACAAAATCATTGCTGAGGTTAGTGAGCTAAATCTAGTTTATCTGATGCGGGTGGCTGGACAGTCAATGAATAAGTCCGCACCTAGTCAACCTCAAGGTTCTGCCCCAAATTTACCACCAACGCCAACCTCCCCACCCGAAGAAGAGTCAATCGTAGAACAATACCTGCGTCGCGCTCAAGTTTTATTAGAAAAAAACCAATTGTCCCCAGCCAAAGTAGAATTACAAGATGCCTTAAAGTTAGAACCGCGAAATAGTCATTGCCATAGCTTGATGGCAATGGTATATTTACGGGAAAATCAACTGAAAATGGCAAAAATTCACTTTGATAACGCCCTGAAGTTAGATCCCAATGAGAAAATCGCTTTGGAATGGAAACCCAAAGTAGATCAAGCTTTAGGAATTACAAACAGTGGTTCTCAAGTGAGTTCCGCTTCTAAAACTGAAGAGAAGCAACCAGATAAGTCTGGAAAAGGTGGTTTGTTTGGCGGTTTGTTTGGTGGGAAGAAAAAATAATGGTGTATCAACCAGCAGCGGGAGCAAGGGATCTATTACCTTTAGATGTGGCGCAAAAACGCTGGATTGAAGATAGATTAGAACAGGTGTTTCAACGGTGGGGATATCACAGGATTATCACCTCAACTTTGGAACGAATGGATACTCTGATGGCTGGTGAAGCTATTCAGCGTCAGATGGTGATTCAACTCCAAAATAGTCAAAATGAAGAATTGGGGTTGCGTCCAGAATTGACTGCCTCTATCGCTCGCACAGTGGTAACTCGCATGGCAGATGCCACTTATCCCCAGCGACTATATTACAATGCTAATGTTTTCCGCCGCAATTGGGAAGGCCGCCATAATCGTCAGCAGGAGTATTATCAAGCTGGGGTGGAGTTACTGGGTGCTGAGGGATTATTAGCCAATGGGGAAGTGTTGCTGCTGGTAGCAGACTGTTTAACAGCATTGGATTTAAAAGATTGGCGGTTAATTTTGGGGGAAGCGGGAATTACTCGTTCTTTGCTGAATGCTTTTCCCCCGGAAATCAGAAATCAAGTCCGCAGGGCGATCGCTAATTTAGATCGCGTGACTATTGATACTTTGCCTCTAGAGGAAGAACTCCGCCAACGCGCTAAAATTATGTTGGATTTGCGGGGTGATAGTAAAGATGTTTTACAAAAGGTCAGTAGTTTACATCTAGAACCAGATCAGCACGAGGCAATAAATAACCTCAGATCCCTAGTGGAATTACTAGATGGTAAATTCCCTTTAATCCTTGACTTGAGCCTAATTCAAACCATTGATTACTACACAGGTTTGGTTTTTGAAGTAGTGAGCGAGACAAATTCCCAAGCACAGATTTTAGGAAGTGGTGGGCGTTATGACCAATTATTAGGTTTATACCATCCCCAGAAGGAAAATATTCCCGGTATCGGCTTTGAATTGAATATTGATGATTTATACCAAATTCTCCTATCAAATCAGCAATTACCCCAGGATATTCCCCCTAGTAATTGGTTAGTAGTTCCAGAAACCCCCGGCGCTGAAGCTGCGGCTTTTGCCTATGCCGATAAATTACGTAATTCCACTAATTTAGTGAGAGTAGAAATAGACCTGGGAGGTAGGGACACAGCAGGGATTCGTCAATATGCAAGCGATCGCTCCATTACCCAAATAGCCTGGATTAAAGCCGACGGTTCACACACCATTGAACCCGGAATCATCCCGTAGGGGCGCAGGGCCTGCGCCCAAAACATTAATACCCCACTTGCGCCCAAAACATGAGTCACGGACTTACGCCCAAAAGAATTAATAACTGACAAAAAAGAGGGAATCGGAAAAATGCCACATACCATTGTTACAGACGTTTGTGAAGGTGTTGCTGACTGCGTAAGTGCTTGTCCTGTAGCTTGTATTCATCCAGGTCCAGGAAAAAACGTTAAAGGCACAGATTGGTACTGGATTGACTTTGCTACCTGTATTGATTGTGGTATCTGTTTGCAAGTTTGCCCCGTAGAAAACGCAATTTTGGCAGAAGAAAGACCAGAATTGCAGAAAATAGTAAATTAGGTGACAGGTGACAGGTGCTACGCCACGGGGACAGGTGACAGTGGAAAATAAAATCACCAAATCACCAAATTACCTGTTACCTGTTCCCCGTTCCCTGTTCCCTGTTCCCTCATGTAACAAATGACTAATAACTATTTATTAAACGTAGAAAATGTCCACGCTGGATATATTAAAGATGTAGATATTTTGCAAGGTGTCAACTTTCACATTGCACCAGGAGAATTAGTCACAGTAATTGGTCCCAATGGTGCAGGTAAATCCACCTTAGTAAAAACCATTTTTGGACTTTTGACACCCCACACCGGAACTATTACCTTTAAAGATCAGAATTTGATTGGTTTAAAATCAAATCAAATTGTCGCCAAAGGAATGTCCTATGTTCCCCAAATTGCCAACGTTTTCCCCTCTTTAACCATAGATGAAAACTTAGAAATGGGGGCTTTTGTGAGAGATGTTCCCTTGAAACCTCTTAAAGATAAAATATACACCATGTTTCCTCGATTGAGCGATCGCCGTCGTCAACGCGCAGGAACTCTTTCCGGTGGAGAAAGACAAATGTTAGCAATGGGGAAAGCATTAATGTTAGAACCCAGTTTACTCCTATTAGATGAACCCTCAGCCGCATTATCTCCCATTTTGGTAACTCAAGTATTTGAGCAAATTAAACAAATTAAAAAATCGGGGACTGCGATAGTTTTAGTTGAACAAAATGCCAGAAAAGCCTTAGAAATGGCAGATCGTGGTTATGTGTTAGAATCAGGAAGAGATGCTATCTCAGGACCTGGTAGAGAATTATTAAATAACCCAAAAGTCGGAGAATTGTATTTAGGTGCTGGAAAGGGACATTAATCAATCAAATCAGATCCCCGACTTCTTTAAGAAGTCGGGGATCTAAAACCTAAACCTATACTATTATTGGGAATATGACTACACAAACAATATCATCGCCGGCAGTATATCAAGGTCAATTTGGGGAGTTTACGATTACTCAGAGCGATCGCCAAAGTGTGATAATTTATCGCACAGGATTAATGATCGCCGCCCTGTGTTTTGCCATTGGTAGCGGTTTAGTCTTATTTTATCCCCAACCCGCTGCGATGCCTGCGGCGAGCTTCGCTATCGCCTCCCTGACACCTCTCTACACCTGTTTTAGTATTGCACTGGGAGTTAGTTTATTAACTATTCATATCTATATGGCATTTTTGCACCGCATTCTCCAACTTTTTTGGATAATTGGTAGCATTTGTGCCTTTATTTTTGGACATGGTGATAGTCAAGCTTTTGCAATTACTATTTATAATCAACCCCTCACCATATTAGGAATTGGTTTTACCTTTGCAGCCTTGACAGGGATCTTTTTCAAAGAAGGTTTTTGTTTTCATCGTTTAGAAACTAAAATCTTAACTTCCCTTGTTCCCCTACTATTATTAGGACATTTAACCGGAATTTTATCAACGCCAGCAGAACAAGTTTTACTAGCAACTTGGGCAATTTTATTCCTCATCTTTGCTATAAGAAAAGTAATTCAAGCTATTCCTCCCGACATTGGCGATAAATCTGTATTTGATTATTTGAAAAATCGGCGTTGCTGATTAAGGGTATGAATTTTAGTCTCACGCAAAGGCGCAAAGACGCAAAGGTAAGATTTTTAAAGGTTCAATTTGGAAATTTCATACCTCGATTCAGCAACGCCAAAAAATCAAGATATTGAACCCACGTACCATCTAGGTTTTGCCTGTGTAGACGCGGTTTCTAACCGCCAGGGTTAGTATGGATTGAGACTTTTCAAACACCCTCTAACCGCCAATGTAATTATATTTATACTATGTCAAACACAGAAGAACGTAAATATTGGTTAGCTTGGTCGCAAATTTCTGGGATTGGACCCATATTACTGCAAAGATTACAACAGCATTTTGGTAACTTGGAAAATGCTTGGAAAGCTACTCCTAGTGAATTACGAAAAGTTGAAGGTTTGGGATTTCAGACATTAGAAAAAGTTGTTCAACAAAAATCCCGTTTAAACCCAGAACAACTACTCACTCAACACCAACAAGCAAACCCCCTTTTTTGGACACCAGCAGACCCAGAATATCCCCAACTACTGCGAGAAATTCCCAGTCCACCCCCCTTATTGTATTATCGGGGTGAAGTTGATTTACAGGAGAATTCAGGACAAAAACCTTTAGTGGGAATTGTCGGAACTCGTCAACCCACAGAATATGGAATTAAATGGACTCGTCAAATTAGTACCGCATTAGCCAAAAATGGTTTTACCATTGTTTCCGGTATGGCAGAAGGAATAGACACCGAAAGTCACGCAGCAGCAATGAAAGCAGGAGGAAGAACAATAGCAGTTGTAGGAACAGGAGTAGATGTTATTTATCCCCATAAAAATCAAGGTTTATATAAACAGATATTGACCTCTGGCATAGTAATTAGTGAATATCCTGCCAAAACCACACCCAACCGCACCCATTTTCCCCGGCGAAATCGCATCATTGCTGGTTTAAGTCGCGCAGTATTAGTCATAGAAGCACCAATAAAATCTGGCGCTTTAATCACAGCCACTTATGCTAATGAATTTTGTCGAGATGTTTACGCATTACCCGGAAGAATTGATGATCAACCATCACAAGGTTGTTTAAAATTAATTAGTCAAGGTGCAGGTTTAATTAATCAAGAACTCAGTCAATTATTAACCATGTTGGGGGCAATTCCCCAAATAGATATAGAAATTCCCATAGTTAAATCTCCTCCTTTACCTGACTTAGCACCTGAATTACAACAGGTAATAGACACTTTGACTATTGATACTTTATCCTTTGATTTTATAATTCAAAAAACAGGGATGAATGCGGCTTTAGTTTCCAGTTCCTTATTACAATT
Source organism: Anabaena sp. AL93 (assembly GCF_001672085.1). Classification (NCBI taxonomy): domain Bacteria; kingdom Bacillati; phylum Cyanobacteriota; class Cyanophyceae; order Nostocales; family Nostocaceae; genus Anabaena; species Anabaena sp. AL93. The sequence goes on from NZ_LJOU01000099.1 coordinate 6,105, forward strand.
AGAACTCATGGGTTTAGTCACCCAACTTCCGGGAATGCGATATCAAAAATGTTAAAACTCTGATTTTTGTTCCCTCTTCCTTTGCGTCTTTGCGCCTTTGCGTGAGGCTAATTCATACTTTAATTATGCAACGCCAATTTTTGCTTGTAGTCTAGCAACAAAGCCACATTTTCTGCAACCAGTTTGAATTCTGAATTATCTATTGTGGTGGATAATATTGCGGAGTCATTACAGGAGGTGGATAACTGCCCATAGGCATATTATTAACCATCCCATTAGGCATAGCAGGATTCATTATCGGTTGTTGAACTGGTTGCTGAACAAAGGGTTGAACGGGTGGTTGATAATTAGAAATTGGTGAAGTTATTGGTTGAGTTGCTGGTTGAGTTGCTGGTTGAGTGATTGGTTGAGTAACCGGTTGGTTATTTATCGGATTGCTAGGTGTTACTGTAGTTTGGCTAAAGTGTTCATAAGCAGCACTAGAAATAGAACTAATTAATTTTGCCGCACGAGGATCATTATTGGGACGTTTCACCATAATAGCGGCGATATAACGTTTACCCGTAGGGACATCTATTAAACCCGCATCTGCTAACATTGTGCCAATATCACCTGTTTTGTGGTAAGCATTTGCGCCTTTTCCTAAGCCAGCAGGTAAAAGATTATCTCGTTCAGTGCGACTCATAATATTAAGCATTAAATCACGCGATCGCATACCCACGACATTACCTTGATTCACCATCGAGATTAAATTCCCCAATTCCCTCGGACTAGTAGTATTAGTCCCCTCTAAATCTGGGAGAGGATTACGAATCATCGTCGTTGTTAATCCCCAACTGCGAAAACGTCCATTTAACGCCTCCTGTCCGCCTAATTTAGCAACCAGCATATTCGTAGCCGTATTGTCGCTAATTGTAATCATCTTCGTAGCCACATCAAGAGCCGTGTATTTGCTGTCTGGGGTTTGATATTGCATATTTCCCGAACCCCCGACAATCATCTCTTTTTGGAGAGTTAAGATTTCATCCAGGCGGATTTTACCAGCATCTACATCCTGGAAAAAAGCAATCAAAATCGGAATTTTAATCGTGCTTGCCGCAGCAAAACTGGCATTACTATTAATATCTACATAACCACCATTATCTAAGTCTAATAAAAACACCCCTGGCATCAGATCAGCATTAGCTGTGGTGAGAGTTTGTAAAGAATTTTTTAAAGAAGTAATTTCTTGGGACAGATATAAGCTTGTATTAGGAGTTTGAGATGTTTTTTGAGAAGTAGTAGTTTGAGATACTAACGCAACTGAACCAAGGCGATTAGCAGGGTCTAGAATTGACAACAACGTACCCACAATCGCACCTATCCCCACACCCACAATCAACAACCGCAAGGCATATAACACAGTTCTAGCCATAGGTTTTAACCTAGTCTTGCGTGACCCTCTGCTTTCAATTCTCGGCTTCTCCATGCGTACGGTCTTTAACCTCACATTTGCTGATGGAGAAATTTGAGTATTTTTCTTGACTGTAGGTACTGGTTTAACACCTGGAGGCATCATCTTCCGTGATGCTGGTTTTCGCCCCCCAGACGAGATAGGAACAGGACTGCTATGATTGTTTGGACGAGCTAATGTTGCAGTTTCTCTTGGACTAGAAACTGGCTGTTGATTGATAACTTTTTTCTGTCCTGTCTTGGGGACTGGACGTTTACGCCGGCGACGCTGTACAGGTTGCCTTTGTGATATGGGTATGAGTTTGTCACTAGTTTCTGACATAGCTACTTTTCACCTTCGACCCAGATTGTAAATTTATGCACCTTGATACTCAGTTTACCTTTGGGGACTAAGTGGCATTTTCCGATCTAGTATACTTCATAGTTGATTTTTGCACAAAAAGTCAGTGTACCTTTAGAGAACTCCACAAAAAGAAATGCCCAATGTCATTTTGTTCGCGCAGCGTGCCAGAGGCATTACGAAACGAAGTGTACTAAAATTAATATTACCCGGACTCATAGCCAATGGACAGAAGTAATTAAATATTCCTGGTACTTGATTATTATGCAAAAATGATGTGTCTCCCTTAGTGATTATTAATCATGCATCAAAGTTCTGGTCGTTGGCGTTTGGGTCTAAGTTTATCACTGGTAACTGTCTTTTTATGGGGAGTTTTACCTCTGGCTTTGACGGTAACACTACAAGAGCTAGATGTCTACACCGTTATTTGGTTTCGCTTTTTAACTTCCTTCCTCTTACTGGCAATTTATTTGTTGTTTCAGCAACAATTACCAACCTTAGAACAATTACGTGCTACCTCTTGGCAATTATTAGTAGTTGCTACTATATTTTTAGCTGCTAACTATTTTCTATTTATGCAAGGTTTAGCATTGACCGCTCCAGCTAATGCTGAGGTGATCATTCAATTATCTAGTGTGTTATTAAGTTTCGGTGGATTAGTCATTTTTAACGAACGTTATACATTGTATCAATGGCTAGGTGTAGCTGTACTAACTTTGGGTTTTGCACTATTTTTTCATGCCCAATTAGTTAATCTGATCACAGCCCAAGGTGAATATTTACTAGGTAGTGGCTTGATTGTTTTCGGGGCAATAGCATGGGCTATCTATGCTTTATCACAAAAACAGTTATTGCAATCGTTATCTTCAGCAAAAATTATGTTGATTATTTACGGTGGCTGTGCTTTATTATTCACGCCATTGGCAAAAACTCACACAATTTTCACCCTGGATATTTTCTATTTTTCAACTTTGATATTTTGCGCTTTAAATACCCTCGTCGCCTATGGTGCTTTTGCTGAATCTTTAGTACATTGGCAAGCCTCAAGAGTGGGTGCTGTATTAGCTTTAGCTCCGATTATTACTTTAATTTCCGGTTGGCTGATGTCCGTAATTACTCCTAATATTATCTCTCCAGAAAATATTTCTTTAGTAGGTGTTACTGGGGCATTTTTTGTAGTCATTGGTTCTATATCTATTGCATTATGCGAACCTAATTAATAGGATTTATTAGCATTATTTAGATTTTATTAATCAGGAAAAATACATAATAAATACTGATGTAGATAATTCATGTACTTATTATAATCTTAAAAGAAGTCTTAGCAATTCAAAGCAAACTAATCGCAAACGGTCTGAAATTTTGTTTGTGTAGTCTGCGATAGGCACTATTGAGAATAGTTTAACAGGGTGTTTGAATCACTACCAAAATTTGAGCCTCGCTCAACAACATCACCACAAAAGTTAAGCGATGAATATGTTTGGTAATTGGGGCAGCACCCTCAGAAAAAATTCTCTAACACTGATTTTGTCCATATTGCTGCCAACATTTGGGATAAGTAACCCGGTTATGGCAGCAGAACAAATTCATGCTTCCTATTCAGCACTAGAAATTTCTATCCCTATTAGTGCCTTAGAAAGCTATGCAAAATATGGGATAATTAATGCAGATTTAGCAGGCTATTATCAATATATTCCTACAAACAAACTGCAAGAATTAAGGAAAATTTTAGTTCAACCACTGAAAATTAGTCCGGCTGTAACTTCCCAATTTCTTGACACCCAACAAGGGAAATTTATCTTACAAAGATTAGCAGGGTTAATTAAACCTAAATCTGATTATTCAAAATTTACTTCTTGGTCATTACGTACAGCTTTAATTGCTGCTGCTGCTGAACCGGAAGGATTAAATTTATTAAATTTATTACGCAAATATCCTCAAGATAATATTAAGATTGATGTGGCTTCCAGCCTAAAAGTTGCTGGTGAGTTAGAGAAAATGATCAACGATACGGAAACAACTATTTCCGCATTAATCCAAGCATCAAAATTAGAAGCTGATCAAATTTCTTATCCTAATTTTTCTCAATTACCAAGATTTTCAAATCCAGTAATTTTATCGACCAAGAAACAAATAATTAAGTTCTTTGATGTAGTCCGTAATCGGCATTTAACCACAGATATATATATTCCTAATAGCCAAAATCCTGTGCCTGTGATTGTGATTTCTCATGGTTTAGGTTTGGATAGTAGTAACTTTCGTTATTTAGCAGATCATTTAGTTAAACATGGGTTTGCTGTAGTAATTCCCAATCATCCCGGTAGTGATGCTAAACAATTAAAATCTTTAATAAATGGTAATAGTAATCAAGTTACACACCCTAATGAATTTAAAGATAGACCTTTAGATATCAAATATATTTTAGATCAATTAGAGTCAGATTCACAATTTCAGCAACGGCTGAACTTACAACAAGTGGGAGTATTTGGTCAGTCTTTAGGAGGTTATACTGCCTTAGCTTTAGCGGGGGCAAAAATTAACTTTTCCCAACTACAAGCAGACTGTCATCCTGACAAATTGCGAAATACTTGGAATATGTCTTTATTGTTGCAATGTCGGGCTTTAGAATTGCCCAACCAGTCAGGACAAGATTACAATTTACAAGATACCAGAATCAAGGCGGCGATCGCTGTTAATCCGATTACCAGTTCTATTTTCGGACAAGCCGGGTTAAGCCAAATTCATACCCCAGTCATGATTGTCGGTAGTAGTGAAGACACAGTTGCCCCAACTTTATATGAGCAAATTGTCCCTTTTTCCTGGATTATTCATCCCGAAAAATACTTAGTTATGCTACTTGGTGGTACTCATTTTTCTACCATTGGTAATAGCAATCCTGACAGTACACAAATGGCATTACCAACAGATATGGTAGGTGATGCTTCCCAAGCCCATGATTACATGAATGCGTTAAGTTTACCCTTTTTTCAAACTTACATAGCCGGAAAACCAGAATATCTGCCTTATCTGAACGCTGCCTACGCTCAAAGTATTTCTAGTCAGTCCCTGGGTTTAAACCTTGTCCAGTCCCTTGATCATCTCAAATTAGCACCAATTTTAGGTAATCTTCAAGACAGCAAACCTGTTAAAAAGAAACTTGCTCATACTATCGTCCATTTTGGATTTTGGCTGCTAGGTATTGGTGTTTCTCTATTACATTTAATTTAGATCCCCGACTTCTTCAAGAACTCCTGATAGCGCAGCGTGGCGTTAGCCATACTCCCGAATGGGCGCAGGCCCTGCGCCCCTACCTTTTGGTAGCGTAGCGTGGCGTTAGCGATATTTCTGAACTCCTATTTGTGTGAAAATAAAAAATCTCAACCCTAAAATCTAAACTTGTGCAAGGCTTTCTCAATTTAAACAAACCACTTGACTGGACTTCTCATGACTGCGTAGCCAAAGTCCGAAAACTACTGAAGATGAAACGAGTCGGACACGCAGGAACTTTAGATCCCAAAGCTACCGGAGTATTACCGATAGCCTTGGGTAAAGCCACCAGATTATTACAATATTTACCGGGAGAAAAGGCTTATCAAGCCACTGTCCGGCTAGGAATACAAACTACTACAGATGATTTAGAAGGGGAAATTATTACCTCTGCGCCCTGTCCAGGATTAGATTTAGAAAATATCAAAACGTCCCTTTCCCAGTTTATCGGTAAAATTGAGCAAATCCCCCCCAGTTACAGCGCCATTCAAGTTGACGGCAAACGCCTCTATGATTTAGCCCGAAAAGGGGAAATAGTCGAAGTTCCGGTGCGAACAGTCGAAATTTCCCAAATTCAGGTGTTAGACTGGCGAGACGGAGATTTTCCTGAATTAGATATAGCCATATCTTGTGGGGCGGGAACATATATTCGGGCGATCGCTCGTGATTTAGGTACAATACTCAACACAGGTGGCACTCTATCTGCCCTAATTCGCACACAAAGCAGCAGTTTCCAGCTTCCAACCAGTCTCAGCTTTACAGACTTAGCCACCGAAATCGAAAACAGCACATTTCAACCTATATCCGCAGACACACCATTACAACATCTCAAAGCCGTAAATCTAGCCCCAGAATCAGCTAAAAAATGGTGTCAAGGTCAAAAAATTCCCCTCAATCTGGTTATTGACGACTTTGTACGAGTTTATGAAACAGAAACCAATTTTTTAGGAATCGGGAAATTAGCACATGATTTATTAGTCCCTCAAATGGTGTTTTTTGAATATCCCAATTAAAAATTAAATAGGGTTTGCTGATAGCGTGGCGTAAGTAGGTGAACAGAAAAATTTAAAGGTATGTGAAGAAAAGTAAAATCACTCAAAACTCTTTTCCTGTTCCCAGTTAAGAGTTCCCTGTTCCCTTACCCCAACGACAATTTTCAACGCCAACCTACTTAACCTGAAAAGGTTTTTGACATTCTCATGATAAGTTCATAATTATCCTGATAAATTCACGGAAAATTCATAAAAATAGCATAATTTATCCTGTACATTACTGTTTTTCGGGAATTACTCTAATATACATTCGGGCGCATATAACCGTCGTGAGGAGTAGAATTTTGAGAAAAACAAAATTTTTATGTATGTTATTACGCCCAAATTGGCTAAAGTTCATAGGTACAACTTTATTAAGCTATATATGGGCTATCACCGCTCTTTCAGTTACCCCTGCTTCTGCAACAAATGAAATAACTCCTAAAACCCATAGCAGTAAAGAATTAATAACTGATCAAGCTCAATTAAAGACTAACTTGCCGGATCTCCAAGATGTCTTAGCGAAAAACGTAGAGTCAGGGCGGAAGATTGAACCTCTACTTTATCAAAAACAATCATGGATCACTGCTCAAACAGATACTTCAGCACCAAATGATAAACGTCAACTTAATACTGATAAATTACGCCAATATTTACTAGTTGACCCTCTGGTCAAAGTAATTCCACTCAAACGTACTTACTCTCCTTCGCTTACCTTTGCTACACCAAGCGCCTTTGGAGCTACCTGGGGTGACGTTTTCCTAGGGGCATCCGCAGCAACCACTGGTAAAGCTAGAACTCAACCAGACGGGAGTATCAGTATGGGTTTTGGGTTAGGAGATGCCCGGAAACTAGTTGGTCTAGAACTTGGCTACAACATTGGTAGTATCAAAAATTTTGGCTACAACGGAACTTTTGACCTCAAAGCTAACCGCATTGTCTATGCTAAAGGCAACACTCAAATAGCTGCGGCTGCTGGCTGGAAGTCTTTTGCACAGCACGTTAAAGGGGAATCAGTTAGACCTTCCAGTGCCTATGGTGTAGTTACAAGTTACTCCCTATTAAAGCCTAACGATACTGTTAATAAAATGCCCATTTCCTTTTCCATAGGAGCCGGTGGTGGCGATTTTCGCACAGGTGATGCAAATACGGGTGTATTTGCTGGAGTTGGGGTACAAGTTCATCCCCAAATCGGTGTGGGTATGGGCTGGAGTGGAGTTGGTTTCAACGTTGGAGCTTCTTTCGTCCCTATATCTACTATTCCCTTGACAATTAATGCCGTAGGTGCAGATCTCACAGATACTAGCTTGGGCGGTACGGTATTTGTTCTCAGCATAGGCTATGGTTTCAATTTCTTACCCAAATAGATCTGGTTGAAAAAGTCTGAACACCTTATCTGTTATTGTTTCTACCTTTATTCAGCCAACCCTAAATAAACACTTCAATCCTGATAAAATCACCATGTTAAAAATCAGAACTTTTATTCTGGCTCTCACTCTCACTCCCCTACTGGCAATCAATTGGCAGCAACCAAGCCAATCCCAAACTTCGCCTAGTCTGGGTACAGCAGGTGGTATGAGTGGTGGTGGAAACATTGGACCAATTAATACGAGTCCTAGTGTGGGGACTGGTGGGGGCATGAGTGGTGGTGGCACTACTGGCTCCAATGGTAATACTGATTCCAATCCCGATGATAATACGAGTCCTAGTGTGGGGACTGGCGGGGGCATGAGTGGTGGTGGCACTACTGGCTCCAATGGTAATACTGATTCCAATCCCGATGATAATACGAGTCCTAGTGTGGGGACTGGTGGGAGCATGAGTGGTGGTGGCACTACTGGCTCTGGTAATACAAGTCCTAGTGTGGGGAATGCCGGAGGTCAAAGTGGCAGTCCTGTTACCATTGTCCGCACATCACGAGGAAATTCACTTAGAATTACAGCAGAGCGTCAAGACAAACTCAATCGTGTTGCCATCAATATATTCACCAAGGAAAATAGTAAAGTTCTTGTAGCTTTCAGGCAGCCGGAAGCAATCAGACGGGGTGAATCGAATAGATTTACGGAGATATTAAGGCAGGCTGGTGTTAGTCCAGCATTGGCAGGACGATTTATATTCACCTTAATTAAAATCATCCCTGCTCCCCGTCCTACTACACAAAGTTCCGGTTCAGTTCAGTTACCAAAAAAATATTTAGTGGCCAGCACTAAAGCTTTAAAATTTAGCCCAGTTATTGCTCAGTCAGATAATAATATTTTGCCAAGCGTAGAGGTAGATATCAACGATTTGCATAATGCTATTAATACCTACAACCAAATTATCCAAGAAAGTAGTCCGGTGACTTTGCAACAGCTTTCAGAAAACCAAGATTTTGTGGAAATTGGTAAGGTGCTAAAAGAATTGAGAGCAGCGGTCAACTAGTAGTCTGTCAACCCGAAAATGACGGGTGAAGGCAAGCAGGGGGAGAAGAGAGGCACCGGGGGTAGGGGAGGGAAGAACAGAAGTTTTTTCCGATCATTACCTGTCAAAATAAATTTGACGAACTACTAGTCTCAAACATAATTAAGAGGATGTTTGAAAAGTGGTATTCCGTAATTTTCATCACATTGCTACCCCCCTTTCCCCTTGTAAAGGGGGGAAACAATAAAAATCCAGTTCCCTCCCCTTTACAAGGGGAGGGTTAGGGTGGGGTAAAAAATATTTGATACATCAACCATAACTTTTCAAACACCCTCTAAGAGAACTCCACAAAAAGAAATGCCCAATGTCATTCTGTTAGCGCAGCGTGCCAGAGGCATTACGAAACGAAGTGTAGTGAAGAATCTCTTGAGATTAGAGAGTTTGGCTAACGCCACGCTCCGCGAACGCTGCACTCAGCATGACAAAACAGGATCATTTATTTTGTGGCTTACTCTAATTAAACACTCACAAAAAATAACGGGGAGACACAAGAGCTTCTCCGTTATTTTTTGTTAATTTGAGAAAGTTACACAAAAAAGTTAAGTTGATAATAAATAGGCGAAGATAACGGGGAAATAAAAGTGAGTCCTGGATTTGATTACGATTTAGTGATTATCGGCGCTGGTGTGGGCGGACATGGTGCTGCTTTACACGCTATCAGTTGCGGTCTGAAAACGGCGATTATTGAAGCTGGAGATATGGGAGGAACTTGTGTAAACAGGGGTTGTATTCCTTCTAAGGCATTACTGGCGGCTTCAGGAAAGGTGAGGGAATTACGTAATGCCCATCATCTCAAGTCTTTGGGAATTCAAATTGGTAATGTGGAGTTTGAACGACAAGCGATCGCTGATCATGCTAACAATCTCGTTGCCAAAATTCAAGGGGACTTAACCAACAGTCTCAAGCGCTTGGGAGTGGAGATTATTCGGGGTTGGGGTAAGGTGTCTGGTACACAAAAAGTTACCATCACCACAGACAAAGGTGAGAAAACCATCACAGCCCAAGATATTATCCTTTCGCCTGGTTCTGTTCCCTTCGTTCCTCCCGGAATTGAAGTAGACGGCAAAACCGTATTTACCAGTGACCAAGGCGTTAAATTAGAAACTCTACCCAAGTGGGTGGCGATTATTGGTAGCGGTTACATTGGCTTAGAATTTTCTGATGTTTACTCGGCTTTAGGTTGTGAAATCACCTTAATTGAAGCCCTGAGTGAGTTAATGCCAGGATTTGATCGAGACATTGCTAAACTGGCAGAACGGGTCTTAATTAACCCCCGTGATATTGAAACCAAAGTCGGTATCTACGCTAAAAAAATTATTCCTGGTTCACCAGTAATCATTGAGTTGGCTGACTTTGAAACTAAGGAAGATTTAGAAGTTCTTGAAGTTGATGCTTGTTTGGTCGCTACCGGTCGCGTTCCAGCTACGCAAAATCTTGGGTTAGATTCTGTGGGAGTCGCTCTTGATCGCCGTAATTTTATTCCTGTAAATGATAATATGGCGGTATTATCAGACGGGGAGGTTATCCCCCATCTCTGGGCTATTGGTGATGCTACTGGCAAAATGATGTTGGCTCATGCGGCATCGGCTCAAGGTGTTATTGCTGTAGAAAATATGATGGGTCGTCACAAAACTGTTGACTACCGCAGCATTCCTGCCGCCGCTTTTACCCATCCAGAAGTTAGCTATGTGGGATTGACTGAAACAGCCGCCCATGCTTTGGGTTTAACTGAAGGTTTTGAAGTCGCCACCAGTAAGAGTTACTTTAAAGGTAATTCCAAGGCTTTGGCGGAAAATGATACTGATGGAATGACGAAGGTAATTTATCGTAAAGATACTGGCGAGGTTTTAGGTGTACATATCTTTGGTCCCCACGCCTCAGATTTAATTCATGAAGCCGCCGCCGCTATTGCCAGTCGTCAATCTATCCAAACTCTTGCTTACCTAGTTCACGCTCATCCAACGCTTTCAGAAGTTTTAGATGAAGCTTATAAACGGGCATTGGTTAGTTAATAGAAGAATTAAGGAGTTACAGGTGATAGGTAATGGGGAAGAGAAAAATTTTCTTTCTTCTTGATTCTTCTTTCTGAACTCCTGACTCCTGACTCGGTGACTCCTGACTCCTGACTCCTGACAAAGGGCGCAGGCCCTGCGCCCCTACCTTCTGAACTCCTTAAAAAATATGCAAATCCGTCGTCGTTCACCTAGCACAGTTATTAATATTTCTATACTTCAATATCGATCTGCTATAGAAGGGGCTGCACCAAATAATATTTTAGAAGAAATTGTCTGGCAGAAAGAAACAGAAGTTGAGCAAATGCGAGAAAGGCTACCTTTGCGAGAATTGCAAACACAAGCCCTATCAGCACCACCAACTCGTGATTTTGTGGCTGCTTTACGTCAAGGTAAAACTCATCCGGCTTTAATTGCTGAAGTTAAAAAAGCTTCTCCCAGTAAAGGGGTATTTAGGGAGGATTTTAACCCAGTAGCGATCGCTCAATCTTATCAAAAAGGTGGAGCTAGTTGTCTTTCTGTTCTCACAGATGTTAAATTTTTCCAAGGTAGTTTTGAAAATCTATCCTTAGTCCGTTCAGCAGTAGATTTACCTTTGCTGTGCAAGGATTTTATTATCTATCCTTACCAAATGTATTGGGCGCGAATTCATGGAGCAGATGCAGTTTTATTAATAGCAGCCATCCTTAATGATCAAGATTTGCAATACTTTATCAAAATTGCTCATAACCTAAAAATGGCAACTTTAATAGAAGTGCATAATTTAGAAGAACTAGATCGAGTTTTAGCTTTAGATGGTGTTTCTTTAATTGGCATTAATAATCGCAATTTAGAAGATTTTTCTGTTGATTTACAAACAACTTGTCAACTACTCACAGCTAGAGGTGAACAGTTACAAGCAAAAAACATTCTTGTGGTCAGCGAATCAGGATTGCATCACCCAGAGGATTTAAGTATAGTTAAAAAAGCAGGTGCATCCGCTGTACTGATTGGTGAATCCTTGGTAAAACAACCAGATCCTCAATTAGCAATAGCCAATCTCTTTGCTTAATTACAGTCTTGAATTCCATATAAAACAAGGGTTACGAAAAAGGGAACAGGGAACAGGGAACAGGGAACAGGAAACAGAAAAAACTAAAGTTTCAGATTTTAAAGCTTAGTCAAGAATCAGTATTTCCATCTCATGTTTTTAAACATGAGTTTTTCTGTTACCTGTTGCTTCTTCCTCTAAAATTCTCATTTTTCCCGGCTATCTCCTGCTTAATAACTGCAATTATTTATTTCTTGTGTAAGAATTAATTTGGGGTTAACAAAACTTTAACTAAGTTAAAAATTAAGCATCCCTAAGTTTCAACTTCATAATAAACTACATGGAGCCAATTCCTTTACCTTCTCCTATCCATTACGAACTTATACTTCAACTTTTAGAAAGACAAACCATGACTTCTCTAGGTCAAAACGAAGACCTACGCAATCAAGTTAACCAACTAATTGTTACCCTGCGAAAAGCTGCATCCCAACAAAAGCGACTAGAAGAAAGTTTTCAATCGTCCTCTCTGATCATTGATCACCGTTGGTCTATTAACCATTTTGGTGATAAAGTAGATTGCTCATGATGAATGTCTATTTCCATTTAGACAAAACTCAGCCCTGCAAAAGTGGGGCTGATTAATACAGTTTTAAACTGGCATTCCTACGAAAAATTTGAGTAGGTTTTTTTGTGTTTTTATCCCCTAGAGGGGTTAATTTGGATTGTATTGAAATTTTCAACTAGGACACAAACATGGACGATAAATTGATGCTGATGATTCCTGGTCCTACCCCAGTTCCAGAAGCAGCTTTACTAGCATTAGCTAAACACCCTATTGGTCACCGCAGCGGTGAATTTAGTAGCATGATGGCAGAGGTGACAGAAAACCTCAAATGGCTACATCAAACCAGCAGTGATGTATTGATGCTAAATGTCAGTGGGACTGGGGCTGTAGAAGCGGGAATCATTAATTTTCTTTCTCCAGGCGATCGCATTTTAGTCGGTTCTAATGGTAAATTTGGTGAACGTTGGGTAGAAGTTGGTCAAGCCTTTGGCTTAAATGTAGAAGCAATCACCGCAGAATGGGGACAACCCTTAGACCCAGCCCAATTTGCAGCCAAACTGCAAGCTGATACCAACAAAGAAATCAAAGCCGTCATTATCACCCACAGCGAAACCTCAACTGGTGTCATTAATGATCTAGAAGCCATCAACCGCCACGTTAAAGAACATGGAGAGGCTTTAATTATTGTTGATGCTGTCACCAGTTTAGGGGCTTACAACGTCCCTGTAGATGCTTGGGGTTTAGACGTAGTTGCTTCTGGTTCACAAAAAGGTTACATGATTCCTCCCGGTTTAGGATTTGTCTCCGTCAGTCCTAAAGCCTGGGAAGCCTACAAAACCGCAAAATTGCCTAAGTATTATTTAGATTTAGGGAAATATCGTAAAGCCACCGCTAAAAATACCACTCCCTTTACCCCTCCCGTCAACTTAATGGTGGCACTACATACCACCTTGGGAATGATGAAAAAGGAAGGATTGGAATCCATCTTTACCCGTCATGAACGCCAAAAAAATGCCACTCGTGCGGCAATGAAAGCATTAAATTTATCATTGTTTGCCGCAGATGAATGTGCCAGTCCTGCCATTACCGCTGTAGCTACTCCAGGCATCGAAACCGATAAAATTCGTTCTTTGATGAAAAAACGGTTTGATATTGCTTTAGCAGGTGGACAAGACCATCTGAGTAATAAAATTTTCCGCATAGGTCACTTAGGTTTTGTGTGCGATAGAGACATTCTGAGTTGTATCGCTTCCCTAGAAGTTGTCCTTCCACAAGTTGGTCATGAAAACTTCACCCCCGGTGCTGGTATAGCAGCAGCAGCAAAAGTTTTTGCCCAATAGTTATTAGACTCGTAATGGGTAATGGGTAATGGGTAATAGGTAATAGGTAATGGGTAAATTCTGCACCTACTCCCTGCCCCCATGCCTCTTCCCTACGCTGTTTCTAGCCAATCATAAATTTGTTCCAACTGTTCTAGTGTAATTAACCCATATTGCCAAAGAGTCATAGTTAAAGAACCAGGATCTTGATCACGGCTACGTAATGCTACAGCGAGGGAAGCAGCGGAAATTGCCAAATCTTCCTGGAGAAAATTAATTAGCCGAGAATATCTTGATGGTGTCATTTGTATCTCACCTACTTGAGTAGAATTGATGATCATAGGTTGTTTATCTAATTTTGTGGGTATTGTATAGCCAGTATTTTATGTGTCACCTTGCTATAAGTAGATTAGAGAATCGAGGTTGTATAAAAAAAGTATATATTTTTCTAAATAACCCTTTTGTAAAGCATTAATCTATCTGAATCTACTACTAGACCAAGGTAATTAAAATCACGAAGCAATTTCTACTACAGTGACTTGTGTATCCCATCAGGATGATATTTAGGTAATACTTCAACCATGATGTTAGTGTCACCATTAACATCCTCTAGTTTTTTGTTTTGATTTAAGTAACAAAGATTTTATAGTTTATACTCACCTATTGGCGACTATTTACACTTGCGCCAAAAGGGAGATTTTGTTACTTAATTTTAAAAGTCGTGATTTTAACTGGAAAAACTAAAATCTGATGTTATTTAGGCTACTGATAAATATTAACCTCTTTACTACTATTTATGCCAGGTTTGGTAGTATTTTTTCAAAAAAATAATTTTGTACCAGATAAAAATTCAGCATAAAGACTTATGCTATTTTTACATAGAATTGTTGCTATAGCAGAAGTCAGAAGTTAAAAGTTAAAAGTCTTTTGTGGTATGGCTTCTACCAGAGATTTTGTATCTTATTCAAGTGCATAGAGCTATTGTCAATCTTGATTCTGTTTATGGAATAGCACCAGGAACTAGGAAATCTATTTTGATCTGATCTCCTTTCTTTAAACCTAGTTCTTTGGCTCGTTCTGACCTAAGTTCAATTACTTGATCTATCAGGACATTAGGACCGTAGGTGGGGCAAGGTTCTATGTCACAAGGAGGAGCAGATGTTTGGATGTACTGGACCACACCTTGCCGGAGAAATACCATATCTAACGCAACGGGTACATTCTTCATCCAAAATTGTACTGGTTGTGCGTTCGGAAAAAGAAACAGCATTCCTCGGTTATCTGGTAAATCCTTTCTATACATCAAACCCATTTGTTGTTGTTCTTGTGTTCGTGCTACTTCTAACTGAATTTTTATATTTCGAGGCAGAGTAGCTTCAGCCGAAATTGGCAAATTTTGACCAGCATTTACTGATGTTTGGGTTGATGATTCTGGTGTTACGGCTGGAGATTTAGCTGTGGTTGGTAATGAACAGCCCATGAGCAGGATACTAAGTAATATTGAACATAAACTAAGCCAAGAAATCATAACTCGTATAGGGAGTGGGGGGAGTGG
>NZ_LJOU01000197.1:0-2174 GCF_001672085.1 Anabaena sp. AL93
AGGTAGGGGGGTAGGGAGGGGAATTTTACTAATGACAACGAACAACTGACAACTGACAACTGACAACTGACAACTGACAACTGACTAATGATTTTAATTTTGCTGAATTACTTATCGCTATAGTGACTAAGGCATACTATATTATTGTGTTTCATCTCCATAGATTTCAAATTCCTATAGGTAATTTTGTATGGTAGTGGATTTTTCTGTTTTGCCTTTGGGGTTTTTATTTACTTCCCCTGGTCCGATTGTGGTTAAATTGGGACCAATTGTTATTCGTTGGTATGGGTTGTTGATTGCTTCTGCTGTGTTAATTGGTGTTAGTCTTTCTCAATACCTAGCCAAGCGTCGTCATATTAATCCCGATTTAATTAGTGATTTATCAATTTGGTTGGTGATTGCAGCTATTCCCGCCGCTAGGTTATATTATGTTTTGTTTCAATGGCCAGAATATTCTCAACATCCAGAACGGATAATTGCAATTTGGCAAGGGGGTATTGCTATTCATGGGGCAATTATTGGCGGTGCGATCGCGGCGTTAATTTTTGCTAGACTGAATAAGGTATCTTTTTGGCAATTGACTGATTTGGTTGCTCCTTCATTAATATTAGGGCAAGCAATTGGTCGGTGGGGAAATTTTTTCAACTCGGAAGCTTTTGGCAGACCAACTAGTTTACCTTGGAAGTTATATATTCCCTCAGATCGTCGTCCTTTGGATTTAGTGAATTTTGAATATTTCCATCCCACTTTTCTTTATGAATCGTTGTGGAATTTAATGGTGTTTGCATTGTTAATAACTTTGTTTTTTCGAGCTTTAGCTAAAAAATCCCGGTTGAAAGTAGGGACGTTATTTTTAGTTTACTGGGTTGCTTATAGCTTGGGACGGATTTGGATTGAAGGTTTACGCACAGATAGCTTAATGCTAGGACCTTTACGGATGGCACAAATGGTAAGTTTAGGGGGAATGACTTTAGGATTATTTGGTTTAGCTTGGCTATATATATTCAAGCGTTCCTTACCTGATGTTGTTGCTGGGGGAAATGAAGAAAAAAATGCCCCAGAGTAATTAATCTCTAGGGCTTAACCAGGGTGCATCTACCATCTATTTCTACTAGGCAAAGTGGCTGAATCCGGATATTACTCAGGAAATGCTAAAAGTTTTTTTTGCAGGGTTTTGAAGGGGAAAATTGATGAGTGAATCTACTAGTAATTTGAGTTTTTCTAAGTATCCCAATGCCTTAGAATCTGCGGTTTATATTGTGGGTGCCGGACCAGGAGATCCTGATTTATTAACGGTTAGGGCGCAAAAGTTGTTGGCTGCGGCTGATGTGATTTTATTTGCAGATTCTTTAATTCCCGAACAGATTTTAGATATTTGTCGTGCAGATGCGGAAATTATTAAAACAGCAAATCGGACTTTGGAAGAAATTTTACCATTGATGATTGATGCCGTGCGATCGCATAAATCAGTGGTCAGGCTACATTCTGGTGATCCTAGTCTGTATAGCGCTATTCATGAACAAATGCAGCTATTAGCCGATGCGAATATTCCCTTTGAAGTTATCCCTGGTATCAGTGCCTTTCAAGCTGCCGCAGCTAAATTGAAAATAGAGTTAACTGTCCCTGGTTTAGTCCAAACTATTATTCTCACTCGCATTAGCGGTCGTACCCATGTCCCTGATACTGAAGAGTTAGCAGCTTTAGCCGCCCATCGTGCCAGTTTATGTTTATATTTAAGTGTGAGTCATATTACTGAAGCCCAAGAGAAATTATTAGAACATTATGATCCAGATACTCCAGTAGCAATTTGCTATCGCTTAGGCTGGCCAGATGAAAAAATCCGGGTTGTGAATTTAGCACAAATCGCAGATTGTACCCATGAAGAAAAATTACGGCGAACTACACTTTATGTAATCAGTCCCGCACTACTACCAGTAAGTGGGCGCTCCCGCTTGTATCACCCCGAACATAATCATTTATTCCGTGCATCCCATAATCTTGGCTAGTACCGCAAGGCGGAAGTCAAAAGTCAAAAGTCAAAAGTCAAAATGAAGACAGTATAGGCTTTTGGAGTATTTAGAATGGTTGGTTTATTTACGCCGTTTTGTACTAATAGTTCGTCAAATTTATTTTGACGGGTAATGGAAAAAAACTTCTGTTCTCCCCTCCCCCAC
>NZ_LJOU01000100.1:0-20742 GCF_001672085.1 Anabaena sp. AL93
AACCCAATTGCTATGACCCTCTAGGGTTCGCACACAGTCCCCAGACTGGACATTCCACAGTTTCACGGTGTTATCAAGACTACCACTAGCCAAGGTCAGACTATCTCCACTCCAGGCTACTGACGTAACCGAACGGCTATGACCCTCTAGGGTTCGCACACAGTCCCCAGACTGGACATTCCACAGTTTCACGGTGTTATCAGAACTACCACTAGCCAAGGTCTGACTACTCCAGGCTACTGAGTTAACGCAATTGCTATGACCCTCTAGGGTTCGCACACAGTCCCCAGACTGGACATCCCACAGTTTCACGGTGTTATCAGAACTACCACTAGCCAAGGTCAGACTATCTCCACTCCAGGCTACTGACGTAACCGAACGGCTATGACCCTCTAGGGTTCGCACACAGTCCCCAGACTGGACATTCCACAGTTTCACCGTATGATCACGACTACCACTAGCCAAGGTCAGACCATCTCCACTCCAGGCTACTGAGTAAACCCAATCGCTATGACCTAAAAGTGCCAATATTTCCCGTCCTGTTACAGCATTCCAAATTTGAACTCTACCATGACTGTCTCCTGTAGCCAGGTATTTCCCATCTGGACTATAAGCAAGGGAATAAACTGATCCTAATGCCTTAGCAAAAAAAGCATCTGTTAAATTTGCTCCCGTCAGGTTGACATTAGACAAACTAGCCAAACCAAAATTTACATCAGGTATAACTGTCTCACTCAAATCCTGTTTTTCTAAAGCCAACCGACTCCCTTTGAGTAGCAACTGTACCGCATTACTGCCACAATAACCTGCTTCTGCTTCGGTTTTACCTTTAGTCGCTTTGACTTCTGCTAATAACCGTTGATTTGCTGTTGTTGACAACATGGGAAACATTAAATCTAAGACGGCTTTGGCTAAGAGAGTTTTCCCAAAAGTTTGACTGAAATCTATTTTTCCTTGGTCGTAGGGAAGAACCTCCGCAACTTCCTGAAAATCTGCTGCTAAAATCCCTAATTCTCGTCCCAATTTATAGGATACAAAAAATTCTAATAATGAACGATGAGCAGGATAATAATCACCATCAGCATTTCTAATTAACATGGTTTGCCCCATCATGTCATAATGCCAATGATCTAAATCTTTTTGTTCCTGTACCGTTTCACTAAAATAACTACGAATCAAATCAGGAAATTCTTTATAATTTAAACTCATTTTATCATTTGACAGCATTTCCCAGGATAATTCACACAGGAAATATAATTTATCTGCCATTGAGGTAAAAGTGCGGTCAGCTTTAATATCCTGTGCCATTTTCTGACGCACCGCATAAAGATAAACACGGGAAATATCCACAGGTTTACCAGCTTCAATATCCGGTAATGCTTCCATAATCAAATCAATCATTACCGGACGACGTGCCAAATCTAATAATTTTTCATTATTAATGATAATATCAACGGTTTCTGGTTTGGCTTTAAAATTAAGTACCTGTTTGATTTGTTGATCATCAAATTTTTCTAATTCTAAAACTTCAAATTGGGGTGATTCTCCTGTGAGATTAGAAGTAGATGCTTTTAATTCTGCATTTAATATGCTGCGTCCTTCTAATGCTTCGGGGAAATGTTCTGTCCGACAGGTTAAAATTGCTTTTGTTCCTGGTGTTCCCACAACTTTTGCTAATTCCCAGAAATTATTAATCATTGCTTGACGGTCTACCCGTGCGGCCATTTCGTCAAAGCCATCAAAAATTAATAATAATTTCCCCATGCGGTTAAGTTGTTCAAAGGCAGAATATCCAGGTAAACCGATTTGATGTTTACGAAAAAAGAACTCAGAAAATAGAGATTCAATACTCACGGCTTTAGCATAATCTCTTAAAGGAATCACTAAAGGAATACGCGGTCTTTGAGTACCTTTCTTTTTTGCTTTTAAATATTCCTGTAAAGCCAACCAAGCATAATGGAAAGCAACCCAAGTTTTACCTGTACCGAATTCCCCTAAAACCGATAAATGTTCTTTAACTGGGTCATCTAACCATTGATTAATATAACCCTCAATCCAATCGTCTTCTTTACCATAATGACTAACGCCAATATGACGTTTAGTTACTAAATCAATTTCTTCTTTAGTACAAGCCAAGGGAACATAATATTTATCAATTCCTCGGCTTTTAACTTCTGTTTCTAACCAATTAAAATAACCATTAAAATCAGCATTTTTTTCGATTAATTCATCAAAGGTATAACAAAAAATCTGTTTTTTTTCTGATTTTTCAACTGTCTCTCTAGCTGCTTTACTAACTCGACGCGGTGCAACAATCCAACCTTGATCAACTTTTTGAGTTTCTACGATTGTTTTAACTGCATTAATATCATTAATTCCTGCTTCTGCTTCTACTCCGTGAATTAAAATGCGGTAATATCCTCCTAGTGGATGGGGAATATTAATAATCCATTCAAAATATTCTTTTTCTAAGACTTCGTAATTTTCAAATTTATAACCCAGTGTTTCAAACCATTTTTTTAATTGTTTAGCTAATTCCGTTTCTCTGACAATTTCCGCAGGTGGTAATAATTGCTGTTGACTTTGTGCTAATTGGGCAATTTGTTTTTGAATTTCCGGTAAACTAAGTTGGTTAATTTGTTCCCGAACTTGAGTTAAACTATTTTGTAAACTCTCTAATTTATGGTCTTGTAAAATTTCCGTTGCTGTTCTAGCTCGTTTGGCAATTTCCACAAATAACCGGGCAAATTCAGCCAATTCTCGACGATAATCAATATTTTGCTCTGTGATTTTATCGCCAATATCAGAACTTTGAATAAAACCATCTAATGTTTGAATATTAAAACTTTTATTTTGAGTAAATGCTTTCTGAAACTCTTCTTTAATTTCTTTTTCTTTAAATAACTGTAAAATAATTTTTGGTTTCCCGACTCCATACTCAATTAAAGTATAAACATAAACTCCCTCAAAATCATTTGGTGGTGTATCTGGTTTTAAACCAAATTTATTTAACAATTGTAATCGTATTTCACTATACTTTAATTCATCCAAGAATTCATGTACTGTTTCCCCAATTAATGCGTCAATAATTTTATCAAGCATAAACAAAACTTGGTATAAAGATTTTTACTTTTTATACCATCAAACACATTTATCTGTCAAGCTGCTAAAAAATCACGGTTTATTTTGAGTACGGTGTATGGCGTTCTTATAACAAAAGCAGTGAGGGTAAGTAATGAGTCAGCAAGAATCTAATTATATTTTGTTCACCTCTAACCAAGAATTAGCAAACCCGATGGATTTATTTCTGAACTGATTGCTTCAGTTGCGGCAGATTCGTTGAAGCAGCAAATTATGCAACAAGTTTTGGTTGAGAGAATTTCGGTATAGTAGAGGTAAAATAACTGGAAGTGGCGCACTCCGTTATCACAAATCAAAAAATGAATTGACAAGTCAGCGATCGCCCTATCGCCCTTTATCTCCTTTATCTCAAAGCAATACAAGTTTAATTTTGCTCGTCTAATTAAGGTAAAAATATGCGATTAAATGGTTGCTTGCGATAGCGGCGATAAATATTAAAGTCTTTATCTAGAGTGGCAATAGCAGAAATGTTTAATCTTTCGGAAATGGCAATAAGCGATAAATCGGTAAAATCTGCGGGTAAATCTTGATAAATTGTGTTAAGTTCTTGGATTCTTTGATAGTCTGATGGTAGTAAATGTTCGCATAAGAAAACTCTTATTGATAAGGCAGATAAGAATTCGTTCTGCACTTTTGTATTTGGGGCAAGTAACCACATCACTTCTGTAACACAGGCAATTGTTGTGATGAGTTGACTGGTACAGGTGCTAAAAAAGTTAACAACTTGTTGGTGATACTTGTCTTTACGGTCATAGAAGGCAACAAGAATTCCAGTATCAATTAAACTCAGGGGATAATTATTCATGAGTTCTTGTCTGATGTTTTGCCTGAATTCTGTCAGCGATCGCTTTTTTGCGTACATCTCTATCTGAAAAATCTCCTGATCCTTCTAGTAAAAATTTGGGATAACCACCCATTCGTTCTAAAACTGTTTTAGCTGAAGTTGGATAATTGTTAACAGGTGTTTCTAGGGATGAGATAAATTGCAAGACAAGTGGGATTTGTTGATCGCTAAGGTTGGAGATCGCTTGTAAGAGTTCTTGGTGTGGATTGGTGGAGTACATAGTGATTAATTGGTGTTATGATGATTGCAATTTTAGCAAATGTATCGCTCTTTGGGAATTGGGGGGTGGGATAATCATACAATGATACTCAGGAAATTTAGTAGTTGTCATAAATGTGCAAATAGAATTATTAATAGTATAGTAAAATAAATACACTGAGATCAAGGATTAAACTCTAGGACAAAATAAAGCTATAATTTTCTCAAGAATAAAGAGGTAAAACTATTTATGTCACAGCTTGAACAAATTGAAACTGCAATTCTCTCACTTCCATCTCATGATTTTGAGAAACTGAGACAATGGTTTTTAAACCTAGATTATGAACTTTGGGATGAGCAGATAGAACGTGATATTGCAGATAGTAAGTTCGAAGCATTAGCAGCAGAAGCGTTAGCGAAATTTACCGAAAGTATAAATGAGTTTGAACTTTAACGAATCAAATTAATTGTAATTCCCAGAGATAAACTAGTCCAGACTTTATCTGCTGTTAATACAGGTAAATTCAAGCGTTTACCTAAAGCAAGACAAGCACGATCTCCTAATGATAATTTTGGTTAAAGGTCGAAATTTAGCTATAGTTATAGCATCTTGCTCATTGCAAGCAATAATTTCTAGACTATTTTCTAATAATCCTTCATCTCTCAATCGTTTAATAATTTCCTCTGGTGATTCTCCTAAATCAACAACTTTTGACAATACCTCTACCCAATTAATAATACTGATATAGCACCCATCAATCAACGCATTTTCTACAATTTCTGCTCCTGGTTCATCTCTAAGATAAGCTAAAAATGCAGAAGCATCTAACACAGATTTATTCACTTAAATACTCCTGTCTGCGTTCGGTAATAAGTTCATTTACCAAATTTCTATCAGGTGATTTATCTTTTAATAAACCTCTTAATTTTTTAACTTGTTGTTTGAGGCTGACTAATTGGATTTTGCCATTATCTTCAAGAGTTAAAATTAATCTGTCTCCAGATTCTAAATTAAGTATTTCTTGGATTTCTTGGGGTAAAGTTAAACGTCCTTCTGGTTCAATATCAAGTGTATATTGTTGAGGAATTGATAAATTAGCAAGTGTCATAGCTGAATATTTCCTTGGTTTATAGCCATTTACATTTTAGCAAAACTCTAAAAATTAAAAAATCTCAATTTTTTCCCTATCTTCAACTCCTACTCATCAATATCCATTGCCAAATTTTCAAAATTAGTAATTGTTACTTCAACATCAGGGAATTTTGTCGTTATTTTCAATTCTCCTCCCATAGCTTCAATAACTTCTCGCAGATGACTAACATACATATCAGTGCGATTTTCTAATCTAGAAATAGCAGGTTGTTTAATTTGCAACTTCTCAGCTAATTGAGCTTGAGATATTTTTAAAGATTGGCGTAATTCACATAATGCTATTTGACAAGATTAGAGGCGAAGTAAGTGCCAACCCAAAACACCAACTAAAATCTTGATTATTCATCATTTTTTCCCAAACTCCTGCATGACTTGTTTAGTAATTTCTTGAATTGCTGCTAATGTTGGGGGTATGATTTCCCTTTCCATTCCCAACCATAAAAGATATTCAATATTTCCCGCAGGTCCTGTGATTGGCGACCAAGTTAAACCTTTATATTTCCATCCTAACTCTAACGCCCCTTTCATCACATTAAAAATTGCCTCAGCTTGATCATCAGAATCGCGGACAACGCCTTTTTTGCCGATGCGAGACTTGCCAACCTCAAATTGTGGTTTTACCAGCAATACAGCCTCTCTGGGGGCTTGTGTTAATTGCCATACCGCCGGCAAAATTTTAGTTAAAGAAATAAAGGAAACATCCACAACTATCAAATCAGGAAATATGGCATTTTCAGCATATAATTCTGCTGGTTGTAGTTGGCGTAAATTCGTCCGTTCTTTTAAAATTACTCGTTCATCAGTTCTAATTTTCCAATCCACTTGTCCATAACCAACATCTACACCATAAACTTGTTTTGCGCCGGCTTGTAATAAACAATCTGTAAATCCACCTGTAGAAATTCCCCCGTCTAAACAAATTCTGTCAGTTACAGAAATTCCAAAACATTCTAAAGCTTTGACCAGTTTTTCACCACCACGAGAAACAAAAGGAGGACGTTCTTTAACTTGAATTTCTGCGGTAATATCAACTTCAGTCCCGACTTTATCAACCATTTGTTGATTTACAGTCACTTCTCCAGCTTGAATTAGCCGTTGTGCTTGCTGACGGGAGGGACATAATCCCAAATCTACTAATAATGTATCTAATCGCTGTTTCACCAAGTTCACTTTTTATAGTTTTTTATATTTGCTTTTCTATTTTAAATCTAAATAGGAATTTTTTTGTTGATATCCCCAACTTCTTTAAGAAATCAGGGATATTAAATTTACAGTAGATTAATAAGTTACAGAATCTAAATCCAAAGTCGGACAGCAACCCAACAAATACTGGTAAATGTTGGGTTTCGTTCCTCAACCCAACCTACGTAATTCTATTTTTTGAGCTTAACTGACAAGTATTGGAACAGCAAACCAATTTCACTCCTGACTCCTGAATTCTGCTGTAAGTAGGTTAGCATTGAAAATCGTCGTTATGGCAAGGCAAGAGGCAAGAGTGAAGAGGGTTTGGGCGATTTTACTTTTCTTTACACTTCTGGGTTTTATTGTGTTCACCTACTTATGTCATTAGTTAATATTGTGAATATGATGATCCTTTAGTTGTGAAGTAGCACCATTGTTAACAAAACCCAAAGTAATTCGTTTCATAAACCAATACAAAACCCAAAGAATTACAAAAGTAATCGTAATAATTACCAACGGCTGTTTACCAAGTATTTCCTCTACACCTTTCGTGATTATTGCATCTGGTTGAGTAATAAAGTCCCAACTGTTAAACCGTAAAAATCTTCCCCAATAAATACCAACAGCAGAAAGAGCATGAGTCATTAATTCAACAGAAAAAATCCATTTGCTTTTACCCGTTCGGTGTAAATAGTAACCTAAATTTATCAAAGATATGACATAAGCCTCAAATCCGCCAAAAATGACCACAAAATACACAGGCATTAACACTAATGTAATCATCCATACTGACTGAACTCGCCGGATATCATCTATTAAATGAATAACATCAGTTAATAAATAAGGCGCATTTGGTAAAAAAGCATAGAAACTCAGAAATCCTAGCCACCAAATCCATGAACCTCCGCGTTTTTTGCGAAATAGCCAAACACTTAAAGCCAAAGGGATGAAAGCCAAAAATAGATTCCAAGTCATCCACCGCAGATTAACTCGTAAAACATGGAAAACCGTTGTTATTAATTCAATCACTTCTGCTTTCATAGAATTGAAATGTATAGAATAAATGTTATTTTTTTCTTGACACAATATTTGCAGTTGTGGAGTTTTGATAACTCTAAAAACATTGTGTGTAAGACTCTATTTTAGATCACAGTTGCATAAAATAGTTGTTTTTCAAAATTTTGGCTTTTACGTATTTTTTACGGTGATTGAGGATTTATCATAACTAAACCTTGATGTGGCAAGGTTGATTAGAGGAATTATGGTGATTTTTTCAGGGCTTTCCATAAATTGAGATCTACAGGCAATACTTGTTAGTTAAGGAAATGTAGGTTGGGTTATGGCTTCGCCACACTATGGCTAACGCCTCCCGTCAGGGATACGTAAACGTTCCATTGCTCCGCGAACATTTACGTTCCACAACCTAACCTACCATATAATGACTTTTCAGGCTTGACCGAGAAGTATTGCGCTTAGGTAAATTCTGTTTGTATAGCCGTGTATCCCTGACGAAAGGCGAAGGCATCTTTCTAATCGCCAGTTTATTTCTGCAAAATGGGGATGCTCCCGTTTCAAAGCCTCTTCCTAACCCTCTCCTAATAGGCTACGGTGTACACACAAGTTAAATTACCCCCCTTATCAAGGGGGGAAACCGGAAAAATTAGTTCCCTCCCCTTCACAAGGGGAGAGGGAAAAGGAATAACATTTAATACTGGAGAGTTTTACCAGAGGGGTTGGTTTATACATTAAAAACTTTTAAAACATCCTCTAAGGTATGATTTAGAAGTTTTAAATTTACAAGATTGTCATCAACTACTAAAATTGTCGTGCAGTTGGGTAATTTTTCCAAAATTTTTTCCTTATCCCCTAACTTGATCCACTTGGATTCCGTCGAATATTAACTTATGAAGTCTCTTATGAAATCAGTATATACTGCCAAAACAAAATATACTCAAAACGGCTTGATTGTTTGATTCTAAACGTGGGGGTAAAGCATGAGCTAAACCCCTACACATCTGGGTTCTTTGTCATTTGGCAAAAGTTTAAATCTCACCCGTGTTTAGTATAATAGCGATCGCAGTTAATAAACAATTAAGCCTGTATGTAATACTTCCCCTAGAGCCACTGTATCTCCATAATTAATTTTCTTATTCATACATCAGGTTGCGTAGTTAGGAGGTACAAAATCTAAATTCAAATCTGTACAAAAAGCCAGTTTTACTCCTGACTCGGTGACTCCTGATTCCTGCTATATCTATGGATATTAAGTATTACCATTTACTTTATTCAGTATACACGAAATCTGATATACTATAATCTTAATAAAAAGTGTAATTTGCTACATTTATGTTAAGTAACCTGAGTTGGACAGCAAATAATTTTTCTTTTTACCCCACATTCCGCACCCCCCAGTGTCACAATCGGTAATTTCGGATTTTTGAATACCTTTGATGATAATTTTGATACAAAATTGTCGAAATCTTAGGTGGCGAACTGCTTGCAGCAGCGCTTCGCTATCAGGAGTTCAGGAGGAAGAAGAAAGAAGAATAGTTTTCACCAATTATCTGTTCCCTGTTCCCTGTTCCCTGTTCCCTATTCCCTATTCCCTGTTCCCTGCTCCTAAAAAAGATTACATTTAATGAAGTTAAAAACAAATAACCAATATGTCCATTGAACTGCAAACAGAACTAGGTCAAGCGGTGGAACAGCGTCGCAACTTTGCGATTATTTCTCACCCTGATGCTGGTAAAACTACCTTAACCGAAAAACTATTATTATACGGAGGTGCTATCCACGAAGCTGGAGCAGTCAAAGCCCGTAGAGACCAGCGAAAAGTGACTTCTGACTGGATGGCAATGGAACAACAACGGGGAATTTCTGTCACTTCAACGGTGTTACAATTTGCCTATCGCAACTGTCAAATTAATTTACTTGACACTCCTGGACACCAAGATTTTAGTGAAGACACCTATCGGACTTTGGCAGCGGCAGATAATGCGGTCATGCTGATTGATGCGGCTAAAGGTTTAGAACCGCAAACTCGGAAATTGTTTGAAGTCTGTAAAATGCGGGGGATTCCCATTTTCACCTTTGTGAATAAACTTGACCGTCCAGGTAGAGAACCTATAGATTTGTTGGATGAAATTGAGAAAGAACTGGGATTACAGACCTATGCAGTGAATTGGCCTATTGGCATGGGCGATCGCTTTAAAGGCGTATTTGACCGCCAACAACAGCAAATTCATTTATTTGAACGGAGTTTTCATGGTAGTAAGGAAGCAAGGGAAACTGTTCTTGATATAGGCGATCCCCAACTAGAAACCTTACTAGAAAAAGAACTTTACCACCAATTAAAAGACGAATTAGAACTCTTAGAAGGAGTTTGTCCAGAACTAGATTTAGACCTGGTACACGCTGGCAAAATGACCCCAGTATTTTTTGGTAGCGCCATGACCAACTTTGGGGTGGAATTATTCCTGGAAAACTTCCTCGACTTTGCCCTCAAACCAGGTACACATAGCAGCAGCGTCGGCGATATTCCCCCCACTTATCCAGAATTTACCGGATTTATTTTCAAACTGCAAGCCAACATGGACCCGAAACACCGCGATAGAGTAGCTTTTGTCCGGGTTTGCACAGGCAAGTTTGAAAAAGATATGACAGTAAATCATGCTCGAACTGGTAAAGTTGTCCGTCTATCTCGTCCGCAAAAACTATTTGCCCAAGAAAGAGAATCTATTGATGTCGCTTATCCA
Source organism: Anabaena sp. AL93 (assembly GCF_001672085.1). Taxonomy (NCBI): domain Bacteria; kingdom Bacillati; phylum Cyanobacteriota; class Cyanophyceae; order Nostocales; family Nostocaceae; genus Anabaena; species Anabaena sp. AL93. Next base: position 10,274 of record NZ_LJOU01000100.1, read on the forward strand.
GGGGACGTGATTGGTTTAAATAATCCGGGTGTTTTCGCAATTGGCGATACTATTTATACAGGACAAAAACTAGAATATGAGGGAATTCCTTATTTCTCACCGGAACTTTTTGCTACTTTGAGAAACCCCAACCCGTCGAAATTTAAGCAGTTTCAAAAAGGTGTTTCTGAATTGCGAGAAGAAGGTGCTGTACAAATTATGTATTCAACTGATGAAGCCAAGCGTGAGCCAATTTTAGCAGCGGTTGGTCAGTTGCAATTTGAGGTAGTCCAGTTCCGCTTACAAAATGAATATGGTGTAGAAACCATTCTTGATTTATTACCCTACAGTGTTGCCCGTTGGGTTTTGGGTGGTTGGGAAGCCTTAAAACAGGTAGGACGTTTATTCAATACCACCACTGTTAAAGATAGCATGGGACGACCTGTGTTGTTATTCCGCAATGAATGGAACTGTCAACAGTTAGAAGGTGATCATCCAGGATTGAAGTTAAGTGCGATCGCACCCGTCTTTTCCCATCAACAATCAGTAGAAGGTTAGAGGAAGAGGCAAAAGGCAAGAGGCAGGAGGCAAGAGGCAAGAGGCAAGAGGCAGGAGGCAAGAGGCAAGGGGCAAGAGGCAATAATTTCCTGTTCCCTGTTCCCTGTTCCCTGTTCCCTATTCCCTGTTCCCTATTCCCTGTTCCCTATTCCCTGTTCCCTATTCCCTGTTCCTAATTATCAGGGTATATCAACGAGCGTGCTATTTGTCACCGAGAACAGATTGGAGTACCAAAGTTTGTATGCCTTCCTATGCTGAATCATGTTTAGAGGCTGGTTTAGCTGCCCTCAAGCAGGGGAATTACTATACAGCGATCGCTAACCTTGAACCACTAGCCAAAAATCAAACCGAAGAAAAGATTTGTTTACAGGCACAAGTGGGGTTAGTTATGTCCTATGCCCGCACTGGCGAAATCTCCAAAGCGATCGTCCTGTGCCAAAATTTGATCGCTAATAGTAGTCCCCAAGTTCAAGAGTGGTCAAAACTTGCTCTTGAACACCTGCATAAACGCAAAAACCAGCAGAAAAAATCCCGCAAACCGAAGACTGGAATTATTTCCGGTTTAACCAATTCCTCACAACAGCCACAAACCGCCTATGTTGGGGCTGATGGTAATAATAATATTCAACCCGTTAGCATTTATTGGCGAAATGCTAGACGCGCTAAAGTTTGGCAACCCCTACGCAAGCCTAATATTATCCCCTCCCGACTGCTTGCCCTCTTCACATTCATGGCACTATTTTGGACGTGCCGAGAAGTGCTGAAATTTGTATTGAGTTCAATTAATCAAATTCTATATCAACTGCCATACTTAGAACCCATCCAGATTTTATATCGAGATTCTAGTAACTTGATTTTAGGGTTATTTATAATCTTAATGGTATCGTCTCCTTGGTTACTCGACTGGGTGCTAACGAGATTTTCTGGTCAAGAAGAGTTGCCCAAAGAAAAATTAAACTCCTACAGTCGGGAAACAGTAAGGGTATTACAAAGGGCTTGTCAACAGCGGCACTGGAATACCCCCCAACTGAGGATACTACCAATTGCTGCCCCCATGATCATCAGTTATGGCAACCTGCCCCGCACAGCCAGAATAACTGTTAGTCAAGGCTTATTAGAACAACTGGCAGATGATGAAATAGCTGCTATTTATGCTTTATCCTTGGGGCAAATTGGGCGTTGGGACTTTGCAGTGATGTCCCTAGTGTTACTCGTAACCATGCCATTTTATGGCATATATCAGCAAGTGTCAGTTTGGGAAAATCAACATCACAGTAAAATTTGGCGTTGGCTAGGTACAGCCTTAGCAGCCATTAACTATGGAATTTGGTGTCTGTTCACAGGCACAGCTTTACTTAATTCTCGGTTGCGACTTTACCATAGCGATCGCCTGTCCGCAGAAATCACCGGTAATCCCAATGGACTAATTCGCGCCCTATTGAAAATATCTATTGGTGTAGCCCATGATGTCGGACTAAAAGAACAGACCTGTTGGCAGTTAGAAAGCCTGAATCTGCTTTCACCCGTAGCATACCAGCACAGCATAGTTTTGGGTAGCACCGCTGGTCATCTACCTTTTGAATCATTTTTAAAATGGGAAAATTTTCATCCCTACCGTCAATGGTTAACAATCAACAGTTGTCATCCAGCAATAGGCGATCGCATCGAACGTCTTTGTGAAATAGCCCGCCATTGGCATTTAGACACCGAATTATATCAAACAACCCCATCACAACCCATCCTCATTAAGCCCCAAACGTTCTGTTTACAAATTGCCCCTTGGTTGGGAATCCCCCTTGGTCTTCTCTTCGCCTGTCTGATTTGGTTAGTTTGGCAAACGGCATACACCTTACATTTGTTAAACTTAAAATGGATTTATGATAATTGGTCTTTTGTTACAGGTTGTATGTTAATTGGTTTTAGCATTGGCACAGTCATGCGAATAAATGCTTTATTTCCCGAAATTATCCCTGCAAATGTTCAAAAAGACGAAAACTTGATCAACTTATTAGCAGATCCAGCAATTTTACCAATTGATAGCACTAAAATCCGTTTTACTGGTAAGCTGTTAGGCCGTCCCGGAATTGGTAATTGTTTAGCACAAGACCTAATCCTACAAACTAGCCAAGGTTTAATGAAATTACATCATATTCCCTGGTTAGGAAAGTCATTCAATCCTCAAGACTTGATTGGCAGACAAATCACTGTCACAGGTTGGTTACGACGCGGGGCAACTCCCTGGATTGATCTCCAAACCCTAGAAACCCAAAGCGGCAAAAAAATTCATAGCCCTCATCCTGCTTGGTCTACTGTCGTCGCAGTCGTTGCCCAAGCTTGGGGTGCTTATATTATGCTTACAGGGTCTTAGTCATTGGTCATTGGGAAGAAATATTCCCCCTGTCCCCTGCCTCTTAGGGAACACCAAAAAATAAATTGCCCAATTTTGTGGGATGGGCATCCTGCCCGTCCTTGATGATTAGCGGGCAATTCGTCCCGCACCACAAGAAATTTTTGGGTATTTTTTTAATTGGAAGTCCCTTATCTTTTGCCCCTTGCCTTAAAAATGTGTTTTATGTTACGATGAAGCAATACTATTGGCTATTGGCGGAAAAGTTTCTGCTGAACTAGCTACGTAGAAAATACCATGATAATGTTAAGGAATGGTATTTTGTTCTGCGGGCAAGAATTAAGAAGAATGAATTTACTGTGGTGGATAGTTGGCTATTAAATTAACAATTCCTAAAATTAAAGTGATATTAGCCCACGATTGCATAATTGCTTTCGTGGCGAATAAGCTTGATCCCAACAAAAGAACTGTATTCTATAAGTTGATAGCATGACTCACGCCACGCTACAATATCGGATTGCAGAAATTGGTTTGTGGCAGTTTTAGTCCATAGTATCTATTCAAAAACCAAAGCCAATTTATTGTTTTTGTCTTGCCCTGTTTAATCCCAATTCGGAGGTATGTTCCATGTCCATTCGCCTATATATAGGAAATTTGCCCAAAGAAGAAATAGATCGTCAAGATTTGCAAGCTGTATTTGCAGAAGAAGGCGATGCTGTCACCACCAAACTAATTAAAGACCGGAAAACAGGCAAATGCCGGGGTTTCGGGTTTTTAACAGTGAATAATGACGAACAAGCAGATCAAATTATTGAAAAATATAATGGTCAAATGTTCAAAGATACACCCATTAAGCTAGAAAAAGCTTTACCACGGACTAAAGGTGAGGAAGGTGAAGAACAACAACCACAACAACAAGTTCCCAAACCAATTATCCAAGGTAGTAGCGCCCCTAGTCCTAGCGGCAATAAAGAAGGTAATCGTCGGGATAGAAGTAAGAAATCTCGGCGCGGTAGCGGTGGTGGTAGTGCGCGTGAGACTGCTACTAGCGTTGATAACGAAGCTTTTCGTCCAGATCCCCGTTGGGCAGCGGATTTAGAAAAGCTAAAACAAATGCTGTCAGCACAAACTACCAACTAAATTGTCTGTTTAGCCACGAAAGTCCGAATTTAATCAACAAGCAGTGCAGGTAGCCATATCAGGTTATCTGCACTACTTGTTTTGGCGATTTTTGTAGTTTGACCGAAAAATTTTAGATTTTATAGCAGGAGTCAGGAGGTAGGGGCGCAGGCCCCGCGCCCAGTCAGGAGTTAGGAGTAAAAACCTGTTGTGGTCGGAGTTTCATGATTAATTTATGTCCTAACCACCTTGACCGTTGCTATAGATGAAAAAAATTTGGTACAAGCCTCGTCCTGAAAAACGGAAAAATACTCGCTGCGCTAACGTCAATCTAAAATCGTGTGACGGTATGATTACACAAAATTTGTGATTTTTTAGGAAAACTGTATCTAAATTAACAAAAATTTTCACAATGTAGGAATAGTATAAGCTAATACAATTAGCTTAATTAAATCAAGGGTTTTGAAAGTAATGGTAATTAAGGTGATATTTTCGGCGATTTGATTTTGATGTATTGACTTTAAGGAAAATTATTTTGATTGCTTGAACCTTGTAAATAATCAACTGTAAATATCTAACTTATGATGTGGCGTTGCTACTTCAGATAGGTTTTATCATGGATTAACTAATATATCATGATAGATAATATTTGTTTGTCTATATCAAAAGATAGGCAACAATATCTATCAAGGGTATTAAATATAAATATAGAAAGTGGGGAAAATTAACCAACCTTTGGGCAATAGTTAAAATATAATAAATATTAATTATTCAAAATTCCCCGCAAAAACACAGATTTCAGTTTAATAAGCGCAAGTTGAAAATTCACTCCCATATTGTTGAAATCGGAAACAGAAAAAATCTATGAAAGCTACCACTAAAAAACACATTGCTTTAATTTCAGTTCATGGTGATCCAGCGATTGAAATAGGCAGAGAAGAGGCAGGAGGACAAAATGTTTATGTCCGCCAAGTGGGTGAAGCCCTGGCACAGCTAGGATGGCAGGTAGATATGTTTAGCCGGAGGGTCAGTGCTGATCAAGAAAGGATAGTGCAACATAACCCTAATTGTCGGACTATTCGGTTAACCGCAGGTCCGGTGGAATTTGTGCCAAGAGATCAGGGTTTTCAATATTTGCCAGATTTCGTCTTTCAGTTACTAGAATTTCAAAAAGAAGCTGGGATTCATTATGATTTAGTGCATACTAATTATTGGCTATCTAGCTGGGTAGGAATGGAACTCAAGAAAAGACAAGGAACTAAACAGGTTCATACTTACCATTCTTTAGGGGTGATCAAATACAACACCATAGAAAATATTCCTCTGGTGGCAAGTCAACGTTTAATAGTAGAAAAACAAGTATTGGAAACAGCGGAAAGAATTGTTGCCACCAGTCCCCAAGAACAGGAACATATGCGATCGCTTGTTTCCCAAAAAGGCAAAATTGATATTATTCCCTGTGGTACAGATATTCAGCAATTTGGTTCAGTGGAAAGACAAGCTGCCAGAGCTACTTTAGGAATTGATCCAGAAGCTAAAGTGGTGCTATATGTAGGTAGATTTGACCCCCGCAAAGGCATAGAAACCTTGATCAGGGCAATGCGGGAATCTAAGTTTTACGAATCCAAACAATTGCAGTTGATTATTGGTGGTGGCTGTACACCGGGGAATAGTGATGAAAAAGAACGCGATCGCCTTGTCGGCATTGTCAACGAGTTAGGGATGGATGAATGCACGTCCTTTCCTGGTTGTCTAAGTCGGCATATATTACCAGCTTATTTTGCTGCTGCGGATGTTTGTGTTGTTCCCAGCCACTATGAACCCTTTGGATTAGTAGCTATCGAGGCCATGGCCTGCGGTACACCTGTAGTCGCTAGTGATGTCGGTGGATTACAATTCACTGTTGTCAATGAAGAAACTGGTTTATTAGTGCCGCCACAAAATGTCCCAGCTTTTAACCACGCTATTGATCGGATTCTTGGCAATCCTGTATGGCAACAAGAACTAGGAAAAGCTGCTAAACAGCGTGTTATCAATAAATTTAGCTGGCATGGTGTAGCGAGTCAGTTAGATGAACTCTATACCCAACTTTTACAGCAATCTGTGAGAGAACCCGCATTAGCTAGTAAATAGGTAACAGGCAGAAGGCAGTTGGCAAGGGGCAGGGGGAATATTTATTCCTAATGACAACTGACAATCCGTGCATAGTTGTAAGATAGGAAAGCATCAATTGACACTCTCAGCGGCTAAAGCCTGTGAGATTCTTGGTTCACGGAAACCACTTAATTTAGATTCCTTGCGTTCTCTAAACCAGAGGTGGGGTTCTCCCCAAGCGACTTAGGGTATGCCCTACCCTAGTTGCCTTGCAGCAAGTTCTTTTTTCAGTTGAAGCAAATCCGCTTCAAAATTCTGAGCGCCTAGCACCTGTAAATCTTTTACCTATTACCAGGAGGAAGCTAGAACAATGTAATAGAACCGGTTTAGGCAGCAATCGGGTTTTTAAACAGGTTGATTACCCTTCCTGTATAGGTAATATTATCCATAAAATGCTAAATTATGGCAAGAGAAAATAGAAATTGAGTAAGAATTGATGACGGGGATTAAAATCCTACGAATCGCTTATATCTCACAGGCTTTAGCCTCTGAGCTTTACGCTTACCGGATATTCCTGTAAGCTCTAAACATAGTTGCAGTTAGACGGTGAAATGATGGAAGTTCAAGAAATCAAAAAATTCCCGAAGCCCAGGAAACCAGACAGCGAATCCCAAAATTTTCAGCACGTCAAGATCCTTGACTGCAACGAACCAGTATGCAGGGTAATTTGTGAATGTTGGCACTGCAAACAAGGGATATTATGTGAGGTAGATGTATCATCTTCACAGTATTTAGAGGTAGAATGCCCAAGTTGTGGGAAAACTGCCGTGAGGTTGATGGCAGAAAAGGTGATTTCCACTACACCTATCCCTTCACCCTGGCAAGGATGATTTAATAGATTAGATCCCCGACTTCTTTGAGAAGTCGGGGATCTGGGTGTTACGTAAACTGAAAAATATTTATTTAGTCAATAACCCCACCCTGAAGAGGGATGGGGCTTGTAACTAACAAAGGTTATGTGTTTGACTAGCCCACTGAGACTAATTCTGATACGCACTTCCAAATACTTCCCCAGTTTGGATTATCTGCAAGACTGTTTGTTCAGTCGTTGGGTTAAGCCAAGACATTTTGAATTAGTTGGGCGAGGGGACTTAAACTTTACTCCAAGGATTATCTCTTTATGCGAGTACCTGTAATTTCAGTAGACAATATTCCATTAATGCCAACAAAACCTAGCCGCGCTAGACGTTGGATTAAAGAAGGTAAAGCAATTGGTAAATTCAACAAATTAGGTGTTTTCTATGTCCAGTTAAAATCTGAACCATCTAATACAAAAGCTCAAGAAATAGTAATTGGCTTAGACCCAGGAAAAATGTTTTCTGGTATCGCGGTTCAAACCAAGAAATATACCTTACAAATGTTGCATCTAGTTCTTCCATTCAAAACAGTTAAAGACAGAATGGAGCAAAGAGCTATGATGCGACGTAGTAGACGTGGTAGAAGGATTAAGCGCAAATTGCCCTATACCCAACGTAGTCATCGTCAAGCAAGATTTGATAATCGCCGAGGTTCAAAACTACCTCCAAGCATTCGAGCAAACAAAGACCTAGAATATAGAACAATAACTTTATTATGTGATATTTACCCAGTAAAAACAATTGTCGTTGAAGAGGTAGAAGCAGGAGGAAATAAGAGTTTTAGTCCTGTCATGGTAGGTCAAAGATATCAAATTAACCGATTATCCGAACTTGCTAACGTGACTCTAAAAAAAGGTTGGGAAACATCAAATCTTCGTAAATATTTGGGATTGCATAAAGAAAAATCGGAAAAGTCTTTGCAAATCCCGGAAACTCATGCAGTTGATGCTGTCACCTTAGCAAGTTCCGAATTTGTGAAATACCAAACATGGAACGACATTAAAAATCATGGTGCGTCTTGGGTAGGTAATGTAACTATTACTAGGTCGCAATTTACTATTTTACGTCGTCCTCCAATTAGTCGTAGGCAACTACATTTAATGGTTTTCTCTTCATGTGGGAATAGACGTAAATATGGTGGAACTACAACAAGGCATGGATTTAGAAAAGGTGATTTTGTGGAAGCTACCCAAGGTCAGAAAACATTTTTCGGTTGGGTTAGTGGAGACACGGAAAAACAAGTTTCAGTTAGTGATTGTAACTGGAAACGGTTAGGACAATGTACAGCTAAAAAAGTCCGATTGATACAGCCAAACACGGGTTTAATCGTGTTTTCAACTCGGAAAATGTTTAATTTAACGGCGTTGAGCCATTAAATTAAACGCGCTATCCCTCCCCATCCTGCTTGCGCTGAGGATGGGGTATCTCGCAGAAAACAAGATGAACCAAGAAAATAATCCAGAAAAAAGTAATTTTGTCGTGAAAAAGGGGTAATTGTTTTGCAACCCCTGGATTTTACCGCTTTAACCGCCGCTTGTGGCGAAATCCGCGCTAATTGGTTGCCTGCACGCATAGAACAGGTATATCAGCGCGATCGCTTTACCATTGCCATTGCCTTACGCACCTTAAATCAACGGGGTTGGCTAGATATTTCCTGGCATCCCCAAGCCGCCCATATTTGTATTAGTGAACCACCACCACGCGCTCCAGATACTTTTACTTTTAGTCAACAGTTAAAACACCAATTGGGTGGGTTGGCCTTAGTAGGAATTGAAGCGATTTCCCCTTGGGAACGGGTAATTGATTTACAATTTGCCCGTCGTCCTGAAGAAACAGCCCTGTATCACCTTTATGCGGAAGTGATGGGCAAATATAGTAATGTGATTTTAACTGATGCTAGTAATGAAATTATCACTGCTGCCCATCAAGTTAGTCAGCAACAATCTAGTGTTCGTCCCATTCAAACTGGACAAAATTACGAAACACCACCGAAATTGACGGGAAAAGTCCCCAATTTAAGCGAATCTATGGAACGCTGGCAAGAACGGGTAAGTTTAGTCCCCGGAGGTATTAAACGCCAGTTACTCAAAAGTTATAGTGGGTTAAGTTCGGCTTTGCTAGATACGATGCTGTTGGCGGCAAATATCATCCCAGATACGAATACTGATGAACTTACTCCCCAAGATTGGCAAAATTTATTTCAACGTTGGCAAGAATGGTTACAAGCTTTAGATTTAGGTAAATTCCAACCTGCTTGGACAGAAAATGGATATACGGTGATGGGTTGGGGTGGAGTTGCACCCACAAAAAATATCCAAGAATTGCTTTACCGTTATTATTCTGACCAACTGAATGAACAGTTATTTGGACAACTGCGTCATCAATTAAGTCAGAAATTGTTGAATATTTTGGGTAAATTACGCACCAAAGCGAAAACTTTTAGCGATCGCCTGCAACAATCAGATCAGGCTGAAGAATATCGTCAAAAAGCCGACCTATTAATGGCCAACCTGCACCATTGGCAACCAGGGATGCAGGAAATAATTCTACCAGATTTTGAAACCGAACAGCCAATAGCGATCGCTCTTTTGCCCGATAAAAACGCCGTCCAAAATGCCCAAAAGCTTTATAAACAGCACCAAAAACTCAAACGCGCCCGTGCGGCTGTTGAACCGCTACTATTTGCAGTTCAAGCAGAAATTGACTATCTCGAACAAGTAGAAGCCGCAATTTCGCAAATAGACAAATACCAAAATCCAGAAGATTTACAAGCCTTAGAGGAAATCCGGGATGAACTAATTGGGCAAAAATATCTAGAAGACCTAGAATATCGCAGCCGTAGCAGCAACGACACCCCCGGCACTAATTTTCATCGTTACCGCAGTCCGAGTGGCTTTGAAGTCCTCATTGGTCGTAATAACATCCAAAATGATCAACTGACATTCCGTGTTGCTGGAGACTATGATTTGTGGTTTCACGCCCAAGAAATTCCGGGGAGTCATGTCCTCCTGCGTCTAGAACCGGGTACAGTGGCAGAAGAAGCTGATTTACAATTTACAGCCAATCTAGCAGGTTATTTCAGTCGCGCCCGTCAAAGTGACCAAGTACCAGTAGTTTACACCCAACCCAAGCACGTCTACAAACCCAAAGGCACTAAACCAGGACTTGTGGTTTATAAACAAGAAACGATTATTTGGGGAAAACCGCAATTGGTCAGTGGTCAGTTGTCAGTGGTCAGTTGTCATTAGTCAGTGGTCAGTGGTCAGTTGTCAGTTGTCAGTTGTCATTGGGAAAATTGGCGTTGCTGATTAAGAGTATGATTTTATTATGCCTACGGCACGCTGCGCGAACACGCAGAGGCGCAGAGAGTAAGAGTTTCATTTTTTTGATTTTTCAATTTCATACCTCAATTCAGCAACGCCGGAAAATTCTTTCTCCCCCCCTACTTCCCCTAC
>NZ_LJOU01000101.1:0-20442 GCF_001672085.1 Anabaena sp. AL93
CCCCACTCCCCCCACTCCCCCCACTACTTAAAATTAAATGTTTAAATTAAATTTAAACGGCTTTTGCTGTGTTCTTAATTTTTTCTTAACCATTTAATATCAAATTAATACCAGGATGTAATTCCCTAAGTAAGTATTTCTGAAAACTTAAGAGGCAGTATGGCTTTTTTATCCACCATTTTGAATCGTGTTGTTGCCACTTCAGTCATAACCGGGGCTGTTGCATTGAGTCCAATGTTGAGTGCGATCGCTCAAGCTGAAACTTTAAACGGTGCTGGAGCAACATTTCCTGCTCCTCTGTATGAAAAATATGCTCGTGAAGTTAAGAAAAAGTACCCAGACTTAAAAGTTAACTACCAAGCAATTGGTAGTGGTGGTGGTATTCGTCAAACTATTGCAGGAACAGTTGACTTTGGTGGTAGTGACGCAGCGATGAAAGATGATGAAATCGCTAAAGTTAAGAATGGTGTGATCTTAGTACCCACTGCTGGTGGTGCTGTTTCCGTTGTTTATAATTTACCTGGTGTCAACAAACTGAGATTATCTCGTACCACATTACCAGATATTTTTTCTGGAAAAATTACTAAATGGGATGACGCGAAAATTAAAGCGGATAACCCCGGTGTAAACCTACCAAACAGTCCAATTAAATTTGTAGTTCGCGCTGATGGTAGTGGCACAACATTTATTTTCACCAACCATTTAAGTGCTATTAATGGTTATTTCAAAGGTAGAATTGGCGCTAATACTGCTCCCAAATGGACTTTACCAAACGTTCTCAAAGGTAAAGGTAATCCTGGTGTAGCTGCTTTAGTGAGAAGCACCCCTGGATCTATTGGTTATGTTGAATATGACTACGCTACTAAAAACAAACTAAATTCAGCAGAAATACAAAATAAGAAAGGAGAATTTGTTGCTCCTTCTTTAGCAGCTGCGAACTCAGCTTTATCAACAGTGAAATTCCCTGATAACTACCGCGTATTTATTGGCGATCCAGGACAAGGTTATCCCATTGTTGGTTTAACTTGGATGATGGTTTACAAAAAGTATCCCACTCCTGCTAAAGCTGAAGCCATGAAAAAATGGATTAACTGGGTACTTAAAGACGGTCAACAGTATAATGATGACCTCAACTACACCAAAATTCCTGGTGATGTTGTGAACCGTGTTTTACAAACAGTAAATAGCAACGTTAAGTAATTTTTACATAAGCATTCAGCCGTTATGTATCAGCTTTCAATGTTGAAATGTAGGTAATTGAAACCTACTTTTATTTACAAAAGAAGGGAACAGGGAACAGGGAACAGGGAACAGATAAGAAACACTCATTTGCACCAGTTTAAAACTCAGTCAAAAAAAAGATGTTTTTTAAGATGCGTAGCCCGAAAAAAAACAGTGTCATTATTTCAATCTCATGTTTTTAAACATGAGTTTTTCCTGTTCCCTGCGATGCACTGAGCTTGTCGAAGCGTTGCCCGTTCCCTGTTCCCTCTGAATTGACCATTTCATTGTTTTAGCTGGTTTATGACGGCTGTGCGCTTACATCTAATTTACCTGATTTCATAAACTTTTTATTGATCATGTCTAATTCACCTGAATCTCAGAATAATTCACTAAGTTTAAGTGATGGCAATATTGATTTAACATCCACAGGTGGCGTTAATTTCTGGTTTGATAAAGGATTTACATGGCTAGTGTATCTTTTCGCTGGGATTACTATAGCCATCCTCTTTGTCATGACCTGGGTGATTTTCAAGCAAGCAGAACCAGCTATTGGTAAATTTGGACTGGGCTTTTTATGGGGTCAAGATTGGGATACAGGGAATCAAATTTTTGGTGCATTGCCTTACATCTATGGAACTTTGGTCAGTAGTGCGATCGCTGTTTTATTAACTATACCGGTAGGCATATCCATAGCCCTAGTCACCAGTGAAGATTTTTTACCAAATCCAGTCAAAACCACTATAGCTTTCGTCATTGAATTAATTGCCGCTATCCCCAGCGTAATTATTGGTTTATGGGGCATTTTCGTATTTATTCCCGTCATCACACCCATAGAGAAATGGTTAAGTAGCACCTTCGGGTTTATCCCCCTATTTAACACACAAGACCCCGCCGGCAACAATATGTTAACAGCGGGCATTGTTCTCGCCATTATGACCTTACCCGCAATGGCAGCTATTTCTCGTGATGTTTTAATGGTTATTCCTAAAGAGTTACGTAGCTCATCTATGGCTTTAGGCGGAACTCGTTGGGAAACAATTTTTCGAGTTTTGTTACCAGCAGGATTTTCTGGGATGGTCAGTGCAACAATGCTATCTCTGGGCAGGGCATTAGGCGAAACAATGGCTGTCACAATGCTAATTGGTAACTCCGCTCAAATCAGCATATCCCTTCTAGATCCAGCATATAATATTCCCGCAGTCTTAGCCAATGAATTTGCCGAAGCTGAACCGGGCTTACATATTGGGGCATTAGGCTATTTAGGTCTAATTTTATTTGCTTTAACACTAGCTATAAATATTGCGGCTGTATTAATAGTCGAATGGGTTGGCAAAAAAAATAGATAAGTAGGGAACAGGGAACAGGGAACAGGGAACAGGGAACAGGCAAGAGGCAAGAGGCAAGAGGCAAGAGGCAAGAGGCAAGAGGCAAGAGGGAAGAGGCAAGAGGGAAGAGGCAAGAGGCAAGAGGCAAGAGGGAAATTTTACTTTTGGTTACATATTACTCATTCAAAATCCAAAATCCAAAATTAACATGAGTGCTTATACAAATTCAGAAACAGATCAAGCCGCTGCGGCTTCATTATGTCAGCCCCTATCCACAGATAGACAATTATTTACATACTCAATGACCGGGATTGCTTTTGGTCTGAGTGGTTTAGCACTGTTGCCATTGTTATCCATATTGTGGGAAATCATGTCACGGGGGCTTTCTGGCTTCAGACTAGAGATGTTATTTCATCCATTAATTGAAAATGGGTTTGCTAATGCTATTCTTGGTACTATACTTATGGTAGGTATCGGTGCATTACTCAGTATTCCTGTCGGGGTAATTACAGGAATTTTCTTAGCAGAATTTAGTCAAACCAACCCACTTACGCGGTATGTGCGGTTTATTACTAGCATTCTTACAGGTGTTCCTTCCATTGTTGTTGGGATATTTGCTTATGGTGTGATTGTTTTATTAACTAAGGGATTTAGTGCCATTGCTGGTGGTTTTGCTCTAGCTGTAATTATGCTACCAGTGATAGTATTAACAACAGAAGAGGCTTTAAAGCTAATTCCCGTCCCCCAACGTCTTGCATCCGCAGCATTAGGAGGAACTCGCTTTCAAACTACTTTTCGTGTTATTGTTAGTTCGGCTATCCCAGGGATTACTACGGGGATTTCCCTAGCTATAGCTCGTGCATCTGGTGAAACAGCACCACTACTTTTTACCGCTTTATTTAGTCAAAATTGGTCAGATGGTTTATTAAGTCCTACTGCTTCCTTACCAGTATTGATTTTTAACCTTTATAACAATCCTGATCCAGCCGTAAATCAACTAGTATGGACAACCTCCATCATTCTCCTGACTTTAGTTTTGTTTTTCAGCTTGCTGTCTCGCGTAATTGCTAAGAAAAGATAAGGTCAACTAAAAAATTTTCTTTCCTACTTTAGTCAATCATGAGTAACTTAACTACTGCCATCCAAGTCAAGAATCTTAGCTTTTACTACGGAAACTATAAAGCTATTGAAGGGATATCATTAGATATCTATAAAAATCAAGTTACTGCATTAATTGGTCCTAGCGGTTGCGGTAAATCCACATTCATTAAAACCATTAATCGGATTAGTGAATTAGAAGGAAAAGTCAAAGTTGAAGGTCGGATAGAGTTTTTTGGTCAAAATATCCATGATCCTCGCATTAATATCAATCGTCTGCGTCGAGAAATTGGCATGGTATTCCAAAAACCCAATCCTTTTCCCATGAGCATTTATGAAAATGTGGCTTATGGTGTGAGAATTGCTGGTAAATCTCCAAAAGTAGTATTAGATGAAATTGTCGAATCTGCCCTTAAAGGTGCGGCTTTGTGGGATGAAGTCAAAGATAAACTTCATCAGTCTGCCACAGGTCTTTCCGGTGGACAACAACAACGTCTCTGTATTGCTAGGGCTTTGGCTGTTAAACCCAAGGTATTGCTAATGGATGAACCCTGTTCAGCCCTTGATCCAATTGCTACAATGAAAGTGGAAGAATTAATTCACCAATTGCGAACAGAATTCACAATTGTGATTGTTACCCATAATATGCAGCAAGCAACTCGTGTTTCTGATTTTACTGCCTTTTTTAGTACCGATCAAAGTCGCATTGGTCAAATGGTGGAATTCGGGGAGACTAGTCAAATCTTTCGTAGTCCTCTAGATACTCGGACTCATGACTATGTATCTGGACGATTTGGTTAACTACAACACCGAATGCGTAGTTTGAGCGTCATCAGGATTTAAAATCAATAGCATTCCTATTCCTAAATCCCAAATTGATATGACTCATTCTCCAGATATTGCCACTTTAGCAAGGTGGATGGCGGCTGATTTCAGTAATCAAGCCCAAGTTTTTGAGAATCCGGCTTTTTTTGCCCATATTCGTGTATGTATGCGTCCCCTCCATTGGGGGGTGTTATCAGGTGTAAGTTTGTTTGTGGAACAAGCTTATGACTATATGCTGAATAAGCCTTATCGGGTGCGGGTATTACATCTGACAACTGTGGGGGATAAAATCCATATTGAAAACTATACTGTCAAAGAAGAAAAGGATTTTTACGGCGCTTCCCGCGATTTACCAAGGTTGCAGACTTTGACAAGCGATCGCTTGGAAAGGCTTTCTGGTTGTAACATGATTGTAGAGTGGACTGGCACCAAGTTTAAAGGCACAGTCGAACCTGGAAAGGGCTGCATTGTCATCCGTGACGGGCAAAGAACCTATTTGGATAGTGATTTTGAAATTGATGGTGAAAAGTTCATCAGCCGCGACAGAGGGCGAAATCCTGAAACAGATGAGCATATTTGGGGTTCTGTCGCTGGTCCTTTTTACTTTGTGCGCTGGGCGAATTTTGCCGAAGAAGTGAAATTAAATCCCTAATCGCCACCGGAGGACAGGCTTTGCGTCTGTCCAGTCTGTGAAAAACATGAAGCTTCAAAAAAAAATTCTCCCAGATAGTGCAAATTTGGAAGAATGGTGCTAATATTAGTAATTGTGAGTGCGGCGACATAGCCAAGTGGTAAGGCAGAGGTCTGCAAAACCTCCATCCCCCGGTTCAAATCCGGGTGTCGCCTTTATATATTGTCTGAATCAGGATATCCAGGATTTAGGGATTGACAGGATGGTTTTTTCGTTTCGTTGATAGGGTTTCTGATACTCTGATTTTTATTAATTGTTTTGTTTAGCTATTCGCTAGAAATACAAAATCAAATATCCTGTTAATCCTTTAATCTTGTACTTCGACTTCGCTCAGTAACCGTAAATCCTGATATGGCTTGCGCCACGCTACGCTATCAGACGAGAATTACAGCGATTTCCAATCATATAAGGTACATCTTAGCCCCCTCATCGCTTGCGGGGAGGGGGTTGGGGGTGGGGTTCTTGTTCTGGGTTTGATGACAATTTGCTGTAATTGAACTGACCGTGAAATACTATCAACAACATCCTAACGCCTTTCCTGTTCAATATCTCCAAGACTTGTGGGGAGAAATCCAAGCTTGTCCTTATTTTGCTGTTAACAACCTTAACCGGGATTTTATTAATACTAAAGGCTTTTCTGTAGTATTTCAGCATCAAGGTTTAGCAGAAGTTGTCCAAAAATTCCCCTATTTTAAGCCTTATTTAGATTTGGCGCTTTTACCTAATTGTAATGCTTTTTATCTGAATCCTTTACTACTCAAAGCAGGTTCTCGCGTTGACCCGCATATTGATCGGTCTTTGCGCTCCTATTGTAAAACCGTTGAACCTCCTGCATTTGTGAGCGTTCTTTATGTGCGTGTACCAGAGGATATGGAGGGAGGAGAATTAGTTCTCAAATTGCAAAAACGCCAAGTTGGACAAATTAAACCCCAAACCAATTCTTTAATTTACTTTCAGGGTGATTTAACTCATTCTGTAAATGCAGTGACAACTGTGGGAAATCGCTTAAGTCTTGTGTGTGAACAGTATTGTTTGAGTGAGGATGAACTTGAGGAAATACCCCAGTTTACATTAGAGTCCAGGGCTAATCAAGGGAATGGGAAAAAACAAAGGAAAACGTAATCTTATTAGCTTTCGTCTTTAAATAAAACAATCATTTAATATCAACATAAATATCTTTTTCAGATTGCTTAAATTCGTCATCAAGATTATATAGTAAATTGCGAATTTGTTGACGAAGTTCTCTAGCAGGTTCTAAACAATCGCGTTGATAATCTTGTAAAGTTAATTGAAGATGAGGATAAAGCAATTTGAGAAACCCTGATGCTGTTTTGAGAATTGCTTGTTGATCTCTAATGGTAGTATGATCATCAAATTGAGTATGTTGTTGAACATATTGGTAAAAACTCCCATCTTTTCTTAAAGATAATAATGCTTCTCCAAAAAAATCCATTTTCAACCCGATTTGATTAGCAATCATATCTCTTTGAAATTTAGGAATTTCCCAACCCGGTAAAATACCAGCAAAACGATCTAAGAACGCTGTTTCTGAGAAGAATTTAGGTAATTTAGCCATTAAATTATATTTATCTTTAGGACGTTGATATTCATCAAGTTCAATATTACCTAATAATACTAAAGAACAATCACTCGCAATATCAGCAAATCCTGAACGGTTATAACGTCCGTTAGCAAGATAGGTTTTTAATGGTCCAATAATTTCATCAGGATTGTCAAATGTTAAACTTTGAATTTCATCTAAAACAACTACATCATAACGTCCTAATAAACCAACTTCTTTAGTTTTACCATTAATGAATAATTGAGAAGGTGTGATTTTTCCTCCACTAATAACAGAAACTTTATTATTAATATTTTCATAAACAAAACTTTTTCCTGTTCCTTTGGGAGCTAATTCTATGAGGTGATAATTAGATTCTACTAAGGGAAGTAATCGAGTTAAAATCCAAGTTTTAGCTCGATAATTATAACTCGGATGATTGGGATTAAAACCCATGGAACAAAACATTAAATCTCGCCATTGTTCTGTGGTAAACTGAGAACGATGTTCAGCATAAGTTTTCAGGTTAACTTCAGAACATTGAAAAGGGTCAAAATCAATGATAGATATTTTGGAATTACCATTGATAGTATTTTTATATCTTAAAGTAATTTTCCCCCATACTCCTTGTCTCAATAACATTTGATAACGCTCAACAATATCTGAAGAAATTTCACATTCTGAGAAGTTTAAAACAGGAATATTTGCTAAAGGTTCAGGTATTTGTTTAGAGTTTTGGTCTAATTTAATTCTAACTTGAAGTAATGCAATTAATTTATGAGATTCTCCTTGTTGAATTAATTTAAATTTAATCACTTCTTGATCATCTTTTCTAGGAAATGCTTTTTGGACAAAACTATTAATTTTATCTAATTCTAAATTATCTAAAACTCCCATTCCCGGAACAATTTTATCTAATAACCATTCAGCGACAAAACTAGGAATACCTAAAGTAGTTAGTCCACTGGAAGGTAAACGTTTTTTGTCAATACTTAAAGATTGAAATATTTGAGTAATTAGATCATTGTTGTAATTAGAAGTCATCTAAATCTCCTTGAAAACCACTACTAAAGATTTGTTGAATGGTAATGAATGACTTTGAATCAATGTTTGATTCTCTTAAATCATTATTAGCAAAAAGAAAGGTTAATTTACCAGATAATTGAATAGTTGTTTTATTCTTGTCTGGTGGTAATTCTGGATATTTATTAATAGGTATTTTATGAATAAATTTCTCATTAGGTTTGATAGTAATATTTAATATTTTTCCTGTTTTAAATTCCTGTAATTCATTAATGTATAAACAAAGATTTGTTAAAGATACTAGATTATGATTATGAATAGTAATTATTAATTCTCCTGGTTGTTGAGGTTTTCCTTCTCCACTACAAGTTACTAGGACTGGATCACGTTTTAATGATTGACTTAAAACTGAAAATCCTACGACAACTTCTTCGGGAAATAGTCCCCCATGAGAACCAATAATTTCTTGATCTTTTGTATAAGTAAACGCACTGATACAATCGGAATTTCTCACAATACTAATATCATGGGGAAGTCCAAAACGTCTAGCGTCAAGAACAATAAAACGAGAATCATCAGTTTTACCAATTCCCATTCTACCTTTTGATTTTAATTCTGCTGGACAATTAGATAATTTTTGTACTTCTCCCATCATTTGACCATGATCACTAGCAATAATAATTTTTAATTCTTCCGAACTATGATATTCTTTTAAGAAGTATTGAATATTTTTAGCAATTCCTTCTAAACGATTGACTCTTTCTACTGTATATAAGGTTTTCCAGTCTTTTTCTTGATGATAAAGTTCATCTAATTGATCAGTATCCCAACAATAAATTTGATATTTCTTCTCTTGTAAATCTTGACTTAACTCATGTCTATTATTATCAGTATAACGTTTTCCTGATTTTACCATTGAAAAGCCGTCTTTTGCATTAGGCTTCCAAGATGAATGTTCCGGTAATAGTTGAGAATAAAGACTCCATTTTGCATATTCAGTCTTAGTAGGAAGAATACTAAAAAGAGGTGTAATCTCTCTTTCTAGTGAAAGTTGGTTATTGTCAGTTAAAATTGCAATTAGTTCTTGATGATCTAACCATCCTAAACCATCAACAACTATCCAAAGAATAGGATTTTCTTTGGCTAATTTTTGAACTTGAAATGCTACATTATAATTTAAGAATGAATTTTCTACATTATCAATTTTTAATTCTGGATAATATTTTATTATCCAGTTAACAAAACTATTTGCTAATTGTTCGCTAATTTGTTGTTCTTTGGGAGTATAGTTAATATTTGTTTCCCAACTTCTAAAGGGTAAATAAGATTCTGTTACCCATTTTAAAGCATCCTGGGGACTATCATCAATTGATAAGGGTAAGGGTTGAATAGGAGGTAATTTTTGCTTGAGTTGAGATTTTTTAGTATTAGTTAAATATAAAATAATTTTACTAATTCTTTCTTGATTTATGTAAATTGGGTGTTTTAATAAAAAATCACAAGCAATGAAAGCAATTATTTCTTTACCAGGTTCTTGATATAAAATTAAATCATCTAAAATTTTAGCTTCTGTTTGATAAATTTTTTGTTCCCAAAAGTTTCTAAATTCTTTTAAACAAGAATCAGGAACATTTAGAGGATATTTACCTAGTACATTAATAAAATTCAAATCTAAAGTTAAACCTAACCAATTCTTTAAAAGTTGATTTTTATTCTCAGTTTGATAATGACTGAGTAAATGATCATGATTATGGTTTTGACTAATTTTATGTTTCCAAACATCTTCAAATATTTGATAGTTTTGGGGAATTTGAAGACATAACCATTTAGCTAAATGTTCTATTGATAGATTATCAATTAACCAAAAATTCTCTTCAGTATGAGTTATATCAGCTAATAAAGATTCAAGCGGATGATTTGAAGTGTAACTATCAATCAGAGTTGCTAATTTTAAAATATAGTGATTATCCCAATTATCGGGAATAGATAAAGGAGTAAGAATAGCTGTTAATTTTGGACGTGGAACTTGTTTTTTCTCAATTATTAAATCTGATTTATTCCATACTCTTAACCATTCTTCTGTCCAATTACAAAGGGTTTTACCTTTAATCCAATAATTCTCATCTTCAAGGGTAAAATACTTTAACCACTCTACTTCGGTAGTGATAGCAATATAGTCGGTAAGAGGTTGATATAATCCGGTAGGATCTAAGATAATTTTATTCATTAATATCTCCCTCTTTTGACAAATATTGTTCTAGCTGGAAATATAAATTTTGTTGTCTTTGAGGAGGAAGTTGTGTAAATAAAGTAATGATTTGATTTTCTTGGCTGTCATTTTGTATATTTTGGCATCGAGTTTTAACCGTTTCTAATAATTCTTTATCTAAGTTATTTAAATAATCAATATTTATATCTTGATTATTAATGTTTTTAAGTAACTTATCAATTAAGTTAAGTTTTTTATCTTCTGTCTCTTGCTCAAGTTGATTAAATTCTTTTTGTAATTTATCTAACCATAATTTAGTGTCAACTTGATATTGAGTTTCAATGGATTTTATTTTTTGTTCTAGTTTATATTTATTTTGATCATATTTAGTTTGTAAATTAGGAGTGCAATTTTTAATAATTTTGTACCATTCTGTTAACTGTTGTATTTGATTCTGATAAGTCTCAATTGTGTTGAATTGCGATGATTGAGTAATTTGAAATAACTGTCTTAAAGCATCAATTTCTTGCTGCAATTGCTGGCAAGTTAAATAATGCTTAGAGTCTTGAAAAAATAACTCTAATTTAGCTAACTTAGTATAAAGCTGGTTTAATTCTTGATTAGTTCTAACTTCAGCTAAATTTGCTGTCAATTCCTCAAGCTCTTTTATATAGCTAGAAACTTGATTATTAATAGATTTAATTAGCTGTTCAATTTCTGTATAAAATCTTTCAGCAAAGTTAAGCTGAAGGCGTAAAGTAGCTATTTCTTCAATTCCTTGTTCACATAAGACAATAGTATTTAAGAACTTTGGATTTTTTTGACGTAGTGCATCCATAATTTTATTATCTTGTTGCTGCCTTGTACTTTCAACTTCTTCTTGATTTTGAATTTCTAAAATAATTGGATTTAATTGTTCTAATATTTGTTTAACTTTTTGAGCAGATTTAGGTTGAGTAAACCGATTTTGTTGCTGACTAACTTCTTGAGATAATTGAAGAGCTTCAGTTTTAGTGATATCTGTTAATCTTTCTGCCCAAATTTTGAGAGTTATTTCTAAATTATTTAGTTGAGTTTCAATCTCTTTAATTATTGCCTCATAAAGCTTGTGCTGTTTAATAATTTCAAGATTATTAGCTAAGTTTTTTATATTACTCATAGCTTTAATGTAATCATCTTGACTAGCATTATTACTAAGAGATTTGTAGAAAAGTTCAACTTTTTCTAAGCCATTTTTTATCTCAGTTTGATGTTTGATTTCAGCAAATTTTCTCGTAGCAACATCAAGGGAATAGTTTAATGTTTGAATTAAATTATGAGTAGGTGAAAAAACATAAGTTATTTGTTTAATTGCTGCTTCAAGATCACTTTGATAACGCCCATATTCTTCCTCTGTTTGTAAAGATTCTGATTTTTCGCTTAAATCAATAATTATTTCTTCAATTCTATCCTGAACAATTTGTAAAGCATCATTTTGACGTTGCAGTTGCTTTTTAGCAGGATTAACTACAATATTATCAGATTGATTAGATTGGGTAAGATTAATTGTTTTAGATAATTTCTGTTGAAGAAGAGGATAAATTTCAGTTAAACTTTTTAGCTCAATTTGATCTCCATTATTAAATAAATTTTCTGTTTCTTCTACTGCTTTAAACCAATTATCTATTTTCTCAATTTCGCTTAAAAGTTGTTTTCTTTTCGGTTGAATTTTTTGTACTTTTGATTGATCTGGATCACCGGAATTAATAAAATTGTCAATATCGTGGATTAATTCTTTAGCTTGATTATAACTTAATATTGGTTCTATTTTAGGACAAGTAATAGCTCGAAGCCGAATTAATTGAGGATTTGTATTTGAGCCTAGAATCCATTTATGAACAAAATCTTTAGGTTTATCAAATACATGAGTTTCTACCCAATCTTTAATCGCTTTTTCTTCAATAGATGACTGATTTTTTTTATTAAGTAAACCAAAAGTTCCTTTTAAGATTACTTCACTCCGATGATAAACTATCCACGCAGAAAATAGCATAGTAAATGTATATTCATTGTATCCAAAAGGTGGCGCAGATAATTCTTGCCAAATTTTAGAAATCAGAACATATTTTTTAGCTTTATCTCCCAAAGCTGTTAATTGATCTATTCTATCCCATGCTTCTCTAACATTTTTATTACTAGGAATTTGCACAAAATATTTTTGAGAAGTAGTTTTAAATAAGCCCCAATTATTGAGAAATACTTGATCAACTAAGGTGTTATAAGATTGATTAGGAAATTTATTAGGATTAAGATCATCTTCTAGTAAACGGTTAGCAGTATAACCAATTATTGTGCTTCCTGAAGGACTTTTTAAAGCCATTTTATCATTTTTAGCAATTGGAGGTACAAAACGATAAAGTTGTTGTAAAAGATGACTAACAATACTTTGATGATCTTTTTGCTGGTAAGTAGTTAATTCTTCTAATCTGATACAATAATAGTCACAATTATTAGGAGCAATTATTTTTTTAATTTCCCTTTCAACTTTCTGTTGTATTTGCTTAGTTAATTGTGCAAAGGCTGTTCCTGAGTCTTGTTTTTCTAATGTACTTTTTCTTCGCATAATATCTATCATTAATAAATCTTGACAAATATTATTAACTGGTTCTTCAGGAATGGCTACAGCAATATATTCCTTATTTCTTGAACTGGATAAAAGTTCGTTAATCTCACAACGAAAGCTTTGTAATTCTTCAAGATTATCTGATAAAATATAAGCAAAAATTCCTTTTCCTGTTATATTATCTAAAGTTTTATATCCATTTAATACTTGTTGTTTAAAATCAGGAATATTATAAAACTTATACTCAAAAAACCATTCATCATTAAGTAACTGATTATCATTAATGAAATGTGTTCCACTTATATTTATACTGTTTAAATAAGTTTCAATTTTCTCATTACAATGTTTGATAGCTAAATTAACAGATATTCTGTCAGCTTGTTTGCTCGCTTCTTCTTCTATTTCTTGCCGAACTTCTAATAAATTACTACCAGAATAAAAACGATAAGTATTATCTCCTGTATTATGATGAATAACTTGTTTTTGTTGATCTAATTTATCTAAAGTATCCTTAGTTTCTTTTAAAGACAAACCTGTTAATTCACTAATAATAATATCATGTTTTTCTGATTCAGGTTTATAAAGCTTATTTTGACTAACATAAAATAGAAAAAGTCCTTTTAGAACTGCAATTTCGTTTTCTGTAGCTGATGCTGATATAGTATCATAAGCTTTTTGATATTCTGAATAATGACGAGAAAATTCAGTATGAGAAAATTCAGAAAAGGCATCAACTAAGGAAATAGCAGGAAGATAATTTAATTTACTATTTTGTTCAACTAGTTGAGAATTAATAAACTTTTTTACATCTTCTTTTATATATTGAATTGCCGTGCGTCCTTGAGTAAAATCTAAGTTACAAAGTAAATAACTATTAAGGGGATGAAGAGGAAAACAACCTAGAGTAATATTTATTTGAAAATCTTGTAATGTCCAATTTCTTTCACGATAAATACTAATTCTGTGTTCATGAGAATTTCTACTATCAGCTAATAGAGTATCCCGCCATGTTTGAAAAAATTGATTCCATGAATCAGTATTAATTTGTTGTTCTAATAATCCTTTAATTACTAATTCTAAACTAGAAACAGGTTCATAAGTGCTTTCAGCAATTTCTAACCGAGAAACAAGTTTGTTATAATCATCCGCTGATTGGCTAGGAACAGATTTTGAAGGGCGAATTTGGGTAAAACAAACTAAAGCAATTTTTCCCTTATTATTCTCACAAACTTTAGTAATACTTTGTAAAGATGCTCCCCCCGCAGCAGTTGAATCTGTTGCCCATGATTTAAGATAATAATTAAGTTCATCAAATAGAATTAAAATTCCTGAATATTTGGCAGTATCTCCTGAACATAACTTATTAATTAATTTTTGTAAAATTGTCTCAATACTTAAATCTGTTTCAAAATCAGCAGGAAACCCATTATTTAATTCACTACTTATTTCTTTAACAAGATGAATCATTTTATAGTTATCTTCTTCTAATAACTCAATAATGCTGTTTACATCTCTTTGATAATTATGCACTTCTAAATAATTATTAGCAATTTCCTTTTGATTGTCTGTTAATTGCTTTAAATATTTAAGTGGCTTTTCACAGAATTGTTCCGCTAAAGAATCAATAAGTCCTTCTATTTCTAAAGTTTGACGTAAAGCTCGTAAAAATATTTGTCTTAAATCTGTTCCTGAATCTCCACTAATACAAATTACTAAATGTTGCTTATTACGTCTTTTGTAAGCTGTTAAATCTTCTACTATGCCTTGATCAGTTCCTGATGCAATTTTAATTTGATTTAATATTCCTTCAACTTCAGCAGTGTCTAGTGGTAATTTAAAATAATTAGCAGTAACTAAAGCAAAATGAGATTTACCTTTACCATAATCTTGTACAAATAAATGTATATTGGGTTGATTTTGACTATGATAACTATTACAAATTGCATCGAGTACACCTAATGTAAAAGCTTTAGGATTAATTGGATCATAATTAAAAACAAATCCGGTTCTTCGGTTATTTTTATGGAAACCCTGGTTCAAAATCATTGAAAGCCCTATTGTGTAGGCATTTCATTGAAAATATGGAAATAATTGTTTATAACCCTTGTCCCGTAAGGGTTTTGTTATCATCAATCCTCAATCACCATAAAAGAGACGCAAGAGCCACAAATCCTTCAGATAAACGCAAATTTTTATCAGGATCAGCCATCATATTAAAATCAACAGCATTAGCTACCATTCCTGATTCATTAACTTTGACAAGTTCTCTCATTTTCATAGTTCCAAGCTCCTTTTTGATTGAATTTTTCTCTTGTTTGGTGGTAAGTTATTTTAATGATCAATTTGTTGAAAGCGGTTTATATTCCAATTAGGGGGATTTAGTTTACTAGGTAAAATAATCCATAAAATACTTTGTAAATGTCTCATATTTGCTAAATTATTCCAAAATAAACTAAGAGGAGATTGAGGATAGCTGTAAAGATATGTGATTAAAATATCCATATCTTTTAATAAAATAATTGGTTTAGTTGTATCCGTACAAATTTTTTTAAGCACCTCTAATTCTTGCCCTAATTTATCTTGAAAACTTAAAAATTTTTGCTGAGGTTTAACTCTAATGAGTAAGTTGTCACGATAACTGACAAGTTGAGCATTATTGTTAAATAAAATTTGTTGAATTTCTAAATCATTAGGATTATCCCACAATAGTAAATGAGGAGAATCAGTTGGTTTAGCATCTTGAAGAGATAGATCATTTATTGTTAACATAAGCTTTCTCCAATAAAGTTAAAGGATTATCCCAACGACGGATAATTTGATAAGGTGAAACTGTGCGTCTTTGTTCAATAATTCCTAAAGATTCTATCCTATTCAGATGTTGTTGTAAAGTTTCAGATTGAATACCTAAAACGGGGATAATTCCCATTTTCTGAGAATAAATATCCTCAGTTAAGACAGAAGTTTCCTGATGAAAATCTCGTTCCCACAGTTTAGCTAGGAAATAACCTATCAAATAAGAATTAGGAAGTTTAGAATTCCCTGTTTGATATGTATCTGGTTTGATTTCTTTGATAAATTGACAATTAGCTAATGCTTGTTCTTGAGTATATGCTTTTAAAATATACTTAATTCTTTTAGGAATATCTTTATCTAGTTCTTCAAATATAGGAATACTATTTTGAAATAAATCATCTTTAGTAAAAGTTGAATTTTCCGGAAGAAAAGTATAAATAAAATAAGTCCACCCTCCCCATTCAGCAGGATTTTCTGGGATTTGATTTAAACCTTGAGTACCAAAACTTAAATAAAAGTGCATTAACCAATCAGTAGTAATTGATTTTAAATAAGGATCATGTTTTAAAACTATTTTTCCTTCTGGACTCAAATAATTATCTTTAACTAAACCTGCTCTACTTGACCAACTTTTAATTCTACCAACTTTTGCATTACCTAACCCTGTTTTGGTCATGAGATTTGCTAAAGAATCTTTTAAACCTTCTTTCTCAGCAGCAGCGTCAAGTATTCTCTTAATTTCTTCTTTTTTGAGAGGAAAATTACCGTTGAAATGTAGTTGCATCTTAGCCATAGTCTATCAAGTATTGAATGGGATAAAATTTTCAGTGATTTTAGTGAATAAGAATCAATTGTACTCTAAAAACTGCTAGTTAGGGTTGACTGAGGTTGTAATATTCTTAGACCTGTTTGAGTGCCTGTGTTAGTTTTATTATAGTGCTTATTATAACGTTGTAGATAGTCTAATATTCTAATTTTGATGATAATTTACATTTTTTGCTGAAAAACATAATCCTACACCCCACCAAATATGATGAGTGTAGGACTATCTTAATTTTTACCCTACAGAAATTATCTGTGGCTGAATTGCTACCTTTTCCATAGCGGTGAAAACTTCTTGTCTAGCCCATTTATCTGCTGCCAAAATGTCATCTAAAGCGGGATTTTGTTTGTTATCATTTTGATGGCGATCGCACACAAATTCAATACACCGAGCAATATCCAAATAGTGAATTTTCTCATCTAAAAATAACGCCACAGCTTGTTCATTTGCCGCATTCAACACCGCCGGCATAGAACCACCAGCCCTACCCGCAGCATAAGCTAAACCCATACAAGGATATTTTTGATGATCTGGTTCACGGAAAGTTAAATCACCAGATTTCACTAAATTCAATCTTTCCCAATTAGTGTAAACTCGCTCCGGCCAAGATAAAGCATAAAGTAAAGGTAAACGCATATCCGGCCAACCAAGTTGAGCCAAAACAGAAGTATCTTGTAATTCTATTAACGAGTGAATAATACTTTGAGGATGAATAACAATTTCGATATTGTCATAATCTACCCCAAATAAATAATGAGCCTCAATTACCTCCAAACCCTTATTCATCAAAGTTGCCGAATCTACCGTAATTTTTCGCCCCATTGACCAGTTAGGATGTTTAATAGCATCAGCAACCTTTACCTCTGGTAATTTTTCCACAGGCCAATCTCGAAAAGCACCCCCAGAAGCAGTCAGCAATATCTTTTTTAAACCATCTTTAGGAACACCTTGCAAACATTGAAAAATAGCGGAATGTTCGGAATCGGCTGGTAATAGTTTCACTCCGTGTTTTTCCACCAAAGGTAGCACCACAGGAGCGCCAGCAATGATAGTTTCTTTATTTGCTAAAGCAATATCTTTGCCCGCTTCAATAGCTGCAATGGTTGGAAGTAACCCCGCACAACCAACAATACCAGTAACAACCGTCTGAGAATCGCCATAACGAGCAACTTCTATCACTCCCGCCTCCCCAGCCAGTAAAATGGGTTGAGGATTTAAGTCTTTAATGGCTTCTTTAAGTTCCGGTAATTTCTCAGCAGCAGAAATAGCCGCGATTTGGGGACGAAACTGGCGAATTTGCGCCGCGAATAGCTCCACATTCCGTCCAGCAGCCAATCCCACAATGCGGAATTTATCCGGGTGTTCAGAGACGATATCTAAGGTTTGCGTACCAATCGAACCAGTAGAACCAAGCAGAGTAATAGCTTTCACAATTATTTAATAATTAACGCTAATTTTAAATATAAATTGCTTAGGCTACTAATTTCCCGATTTTTTGAGAACAGAATTGATCTCACGATCTATAATCTGAGTACAGGAACCTGGACGCTTATAAACACAAGTTCCTTGCCAACATTTTTGTAAAGTATAATTCTTATATTGAGATGGTATAGATATATCACCAACAACGTAATTAAAACCTGCTTTTAGTGCTGCAAAATCTGCTATCTTCTCCACTGGAAATATAGGAACATGATGATGAAAATATGTATACCCTCCTGATAAAGCCCAATTAATACCCCAAAGACCAAGTCCGCAAACAGTATTTTCTTTACTTAAGCTTTGTAAAGCCAATAAATTATTAGTTGTAGCATATAAATGTGTATTTTCTAAATCAGTACCAAAAGTAGAAAAAGTCAAATTATTATAAATATTAAATCTGCTTACCAAAGCAACAGAAGTTGCAGTCCAAAGAGCAAAACAAAGTAATATTGCTATAACTATTTTTGGAAATGAATTCCATTTGCGGGACAAATTTAAAACTAATTCTGCTGTGCCTATTCCTGCTAATATCATGAGCATTGATAATGCTGGATAAATAAACCGATATTCTTTATGAGCTAAGAAACTATGAGACAAGATAATAATTAACGCCGACCATGCCAAAATAGGCAGACGACGTGAACCTATCAGCACAAGAATCATAATCGGCAGAAATAGCCAAGACCAACTTTTTAGCAATAAAATTAAATATTCATACCAAGGAGAAACCCCATATAGCTTACTTTTACCTTCCACAAGGTTCACCCAAATATTTAACCAAAAAGATTGAAAAGGATAAGACCAAGTAAAAGCATCAACAGTTCCAAATACAAGTATAGGAGCAAAAATTCCTGCTATCATGGGCAACCATTTTTGCTGCCAATCTTTTCTACAAATGTAAATTAAAACAAAAGCAATGCAAGGTAATAAATGTATTCTTAATGCCAAAGATATTCCTAGCAAACATCCTGATAAAAATAGCCGATTTCTGAGTTG
This sequence comes from Anabaena sp. AL93, assembly GCF_001672085.1. NCBI lineage: Bacteria > Bacillati > Cyanobacteriota > Cyanophyceae > Nostocales > Nostocaceae > Anabaena > Anabaena sp. AL93. Next base: position 18,653 of record NZ_LJOU01000101.1, read on the forward strand.
GAATGAATTTTTGTGCAGTCCTAAATATATTCCTGGTAACAGAAAATGTGTAGCTATCACTTCGGTGAAAGCTTTAGGAGAAAAGTAAATAAATTCAAACCAGATAGCACAAATACCAGCACAAGTCAAAGCTGTAATTGTTCCGCCTACTTTTTTTCCCCATAGATATGCTACCAAGATATTACTCAAGGAAAGTAGAGACAAAAATATATTAATTCCCATTAAATATCCAGTAGAACCTTCTCCCAAGCACGCGGTTAGACGCATAATACCTGCCAGAATGACTGGTAATACCCAAGAGCGAATCCCGTCTCGAAATTCCCAGGTAACAATACCATTACCAAAAGCAAGTCGGTGTGCAGGTTCTAGGGTTTGGAAAATTTCATCTGGCCAAAATATATTAGGAAATCTTAAAGCAACACCAACGCGCAATATTAATGCTAGGAGAATTAGGAGGCTTAATAATAGATTATCTAAGTTAAATTTGCGATTCATCTGTTATTCTAACTAAAAGAAGTTATACCAATTTTATCAGAGGCTGCACAGAATCATGAAATCCATGAATTCATCCGAATTTATCTGCGGTCAATAATTATTAAAATCCTATTCCATGCAGTTTCATCTTAATTTGGTAATATTTCCAGAATATTATAAACAGACAACATTTACCCATTTTTTTCTGTTTCTGCTTGCACAAGTTCAAACTTTACTTTATTGTATAAATCTTGTAAAGAAATTTCAAAAGGTATGGTTTCCAGAGATATGTTTCCATCTTCTGCATCATACTCACACAAAGTCCATCTTTTTTTCCCAGTTTTGAAAAATTGTTCTACATGAATGCGGTTTTGATCAATTAATAGATATTCTTGAAAAGTGGGAATTGTTCTGTAAGCTGCAAATTTATCTTCTCTATCATAACTTTTGGTAGATTTGGATAAAACTTCAATAATTACCTGGGGATTTGTGATTGTATCTGTCCGATTATTGAAAAATTCCGGCTCATCTGCAATAATGATCACATCTGGATAAGTGTATATTAGTTTTTGAGGTATCCATAGACGCATATCACTGTTAAAAACCTCATATTTGCCTTGTTGTCTAAAGGCAAAATTCAGCGTAGCGTAAAAATTACCTGTAATCCGGTTATGATTTATAGATGCACCAGCCATAGGAATTATTTGTCCGTCAATGTATTCGCTTTTATACTCAGCAGTGGCTTCTAATTCCAGATATTCTTCTGGGGTGTAATATTGCTTTGCTATTAATTGCATATTTTTGATCAGAAAGCGATGTTCGTTAGTTTAACATATCAGTAATAATTATTGATTAAGTTTTTATCTATTAAGTTTCTAATACTTTTCATCTGTTGCATTAGAGATTCAACCAAAGTATGGTAAATTGTAATACGTTAGTAATAGTAAACTTTTACCAAACAATTGTGTAATCAATTTCACTTATACCCATAAAAATAGTTACAAAAATAACATACTTGAGAAGGTAATGACTTACGTTTTTACATCCATATATCCCCTTTAAGAGGTTGTTTAAAAAGTCGGGATTGCTGTACCAAATATTTCACCCCTCCCTAACCCTCCCCTTATAAAGGGGAGGGAACTGGATTTTCTTGTTTCCCACCTTCATAAGGGGAAAGGGGGTAACAATGTGATGAAAATTGCGAGATGCCACTTTTAAAACATCCTCTAAGCAAAAGCTCAATTTATTCCCTTGCGGAGTATAAGTAAAAATTAAATTGTGAGGTTATATGGAAAGAAAAATAATTAGTATAGGAT
>NZ_LJOU01000102.1:0-19906 GCF_001672085.1 Anabaena sp. AL93
CCCCTACCTCCCCTACCTCCCCCTGCTTGCCTTCACCCGTCATTTTAGGGTTGACAAACTACTAGCCCGAATGAAAAGACTTTTCCGCAAACCCTAGTTATTATTATGTCTTACCCCCATACGCCCTCCCCTGACAGTTCTTATATTCGTCCTGCTCGACGCGGAAAGCATAAAATATTCATTGGTATGGCTCCTGGTGTGGGAAAAACTTACAGAATGCTAGAAGAAGCACATCAACTGCAACAAGAAGGTATTGATGTTGTTATTGGCATTATTGAAACTCATGGACGCAAAGATACTGCTGTCAAAGCTATAGGATTAGAAGTAGTTCCGCAAAAAGCCAATATTCATAAAAATATCAACCTCCAAGAAATGGACACAGAGGCAATTTTAAACCGCTCTCCCCAATTGGTATTAGTTGATGAATTAGCACATACAAATATTCCTGGTTCACCTAGAGAAAAACGCTATCAAGATGTAGAATTGATTTTAGCAGCCGGCATAGATGTTTACTCTACTGTGAATATTCAACATTTAGAAAGTTTGAATGATTTAGTAGCCGGAATTACGGGTGTTGTCGTCCGAGAACGCATTCCAGATCGGTTGCTGGATGAAGCTGATGCTGTGGTTGTCATTGATGTAACTCCAGAAACTTTAGAAGAACGGTTACGGGAGGGTAAAATTTATGCTGCTAATAAAATTGAGCAATCTTTAGAAAACTTTTTTCAGCGTCGTAACCTGATTGCTTTGCGAGAATTAGCATTAAGAGAAGTCGCAGATACAGTTGAGGAAGAGGCAAATACTTCCATCTCTCCTGGGCAAATTCGTACTGTCCATGAGCGAGTTTTGATATGTGTATCTACCTATCCAAATTCGATTCAATTATTACGACGTGGGGCGCGAATTGCTAATTATATGAATGCTAAATTATATACTGTATTCATCGCTGACCCTGAACGGTTTTTGACTAAAGAAGAAAGTTTACATATTCATACTTGTGAGAAACTATGCCGAGAATTTGGTGGTGAATTTCTTCATGTTAAAAGTAACAATGTCGCTCAGGCGATCGCCCAAGTTGCCGCAACTAATCATATCACCCAAATAGTCATTGGCGAAAGTCAACAACCCCGATGGAAAAGATTTTTTAAACGCTCTTTTACACAACGCTTGCTGGAGTTAATTAGAGATCAGCACATAGATTTACATATTATCGCCACAGAGAAATAAATTTTAACATCTGTTAATCTATCTTAGATAAGATGCAATTTTTTTCTGGTTTGTATAGTGTAAATATGAAACCTTAATTGCCAAATTTTTGACCGATAAATCCAGGATATTCCAGTTAGACAAAGTGTAAAATTTAATTACGAAACTATGCCATATAAAGCTGCTACTCCCGACTTCTGCTGTACAATCGTTAGTGAATATTAAGGATGCTTTTACCAAATATTAACCTAAAAAGCCGAATATACTCATTATCATTAGTTAGCAAACTAACATCGAGGTATATATGTTTAAGAAAATTTTAGTCGCAGTAGATCGCTCGGATATGAGTATAAAAGTTTTTGAGCAAGCTTTATCTTTAGCCAAGATCACATCTGCGAATTTAATGTTACTGCACGTTTTATCACAGGAAGAGGAAGGTAGTCCAGAGGCATTGGTTTTCCCCAATATTGACTACTATCCCGGTTGGAACGAGCAAAGTTTTAAATTATACCAAGAGCATTGGGAAAAATTTAAAAACGAAGGTTGGCAAATGTTACAGTCATGGAGCGCCCAAGCTAATACATCTGGTGTTAATACAGAATTTACCCAAAATACTGGTAGTCCAGGACGAATGATTTGTGAATTAGCCATTGACTGGAATGCTGACTTAATTATGATGGGACGACGGGGACGTTCTGGACTGACGGAATTTTTTCTCGGTAGTGTGAGTAATTATGTTTTACATCATGCACCTTGTTCAGTGCAGATTGTCCATATTCCTATGAGTTCCCAAGCGGCAAATGTTTCTTCAGCAGCTACTAAGTAGGTTGGTGTTGAAAATTGTCGTTATGGCAAGGCAAAAGGCACTCATGCAAGAGGCAAGAGTGAAGAGGGTTTGGGCGATTTTACATTTCTTTACACAGTTTGGTTTTATTGTGTTCACCTACTTACAGTTAGTAAGTAATGCTAGGTGAGGCTGCATAGAATCAGATTTCCAGAATTATTAACCGCAGATGAACGCAGATAAAGACGGATAAGTTAATATACATCTCCAGAAAAGTAGAGACGTTCCATGGAACGTCTCTACAAGGGTTCTAGGATAGGCATATTTAATTTTTGGAGATGTCTAATGGATTTTGTGAAAAAATATGAAAACATCAGTTCCACCTTCTTTAACTCATCCCAGTGGAGACAAGCGTTTAAAGATGTTAGACGCAACTATTAAGCGTCATCAATATCAACAAGATGCACTTATTGAAATTCTGCATCGGGCTTCTGAATTATTTGGTTATTTAGAACTGGATTTATTGCTGTACATTTCCCATAATCTGAAGTTACCACCTAGTCGCGTTTATGGGGTGGCTACTTTCTATCATTTGTTTTCCCTAGCACCGAAAGGGGTTCATAACTGTGTGGTTTGTACGGGTACAGCTTGTTATGTCAAAGGCTCAACGGTGATCTTAACCCAGTTGGAAAAAATTACGCAAATTCACGCAGGAGAAACTACCGCAAATGGTCAAATTTCTTTGATGACGGCTAGATGTTTGGGGGCTTGTGGAATTGCCCCTGCGGTAGTGTTTGATGGTGCTATTTTAGGTAATCAAACCCCGGAATCGGTTTGCGAAAAAGTGGGAGAATGGTGGCAAAATGGAACTAAATGAATTATTAGAAATTGCCCAAAAGGAGCTTTCTCAACGGAAATCTGTGCAAATTCGCTGTTGTACGGCTGCGGGTTGTCTCTCTTCTGATTCTCAAGCTGTGAAGGACAATCTGGAAGCATCTGTGAAAGCTGCGGGTTTAGAAGATACTGTGCAGGTTTCTGGTGTGGGTTGTATGCGTCTATGTTGTCAAGGACCATTGGTACAGGTGGAAAATCGGGAAAATCCGCCCGCATCAAAATTGTATCAAAAAGTTACCCCAGAAAATGCAGCAGCAATTATGGCGGGGGTAAATGGAGAAGTCACAAATTTACAGGAGGGTGATTTAAATGAGCCATTTTTCAGCCGTCAATTACCGATTGTCCTAGAAAATAGTGGTAAAATTGACCCCGAACGCATTCAAGCTTACATTGCATCTGATGGTTATCAAGCCCTTTACCAAGTGCTGCGGGAAATGAAACCCAGTCAGGTAGTGGAAACTATTACTAAAAGCGGTTTAAGGGGGCGCGGTGGTGCTGGTTATCCCACAGGTTTAAAATGGGGAACGGTAGCAAAATCAAAGGCTGAGAAGAAGTTTGTAATTTGCAATGCTGATGAAGGTGATCCCGGTGCATTCATGGATAGAAGTGTATTAGAAAGTGATCCCCATCGGGTTTTGGAAGGGATGGCGATCGCTGCCTACTCCATTGGTGCAAATCAAGGCTATATTTATGTTAGGGCAGAATATCCCATTGCTATCAAACGCCTGGAAACGGCAATTCATCAAGCCCAACACTTAGGACTTTTGGGTTCACAAATCTTCGACTCTCCCTTTGATTTTAAAGTAGAAATCCGTATCGGTGCGGGTGCTTATGTCTGCGGTGAAGAAACGGCGTTAATGGCTTCAATTGAAGGTAAACGTGGTGTCCCCCATCCCCGTCCACCATACCCGGCTGAGTCCGGTTTATGGGGCTATCCGACGTTAATTAACAATGTGGAAACCTTTGCCAATATTGCGCCGATTATTCGTAAAGGTGCTGACTGGTTTGCTAATATCGGCATTGGTAAAAGCAAAGGTACAAAGGTATTTGCGTTAGCTGGAAACATCCGCAACACGGGTTTAATAGAAGTCCCAATGGGAACATCTTTACAAGTAATTGTTGAGGAAATGGGAGGAGGTGTTCCCGACAATGGTATAGCTAAAGCAGTACAAACCGGCGGACCTTCAGGGGGATGTATTCCTGCGTCGGCTTTTGCTACACCTGTGGATTATGAATCTTTAACCGCCTTGGGTTCAATGATGGGTTCGGGGGGAATGATTGTCATGGATAAAACTACAAATATGGTAGATGTCGCCCGCTTTTTCATGGAATTCTGCATGGATGAATCTTGCGGTAAGTGCATTCCTTGTCGTGTGGGAACTGTGCAATTACACGGTTTATTAACAAAGATTAGTCAAGGAAAAGGTTCGCTCGCTGATTTAGATTTATTGGAGGAACTTTGCGACATGGTAAAACACACCAGTTTATGTGGTTTAGGACAGTCTGCACCAAATCCAGTTTTTAGCACTTTGCAATATTTTCGAGATGAATATTTGGAATTAGTCAGGGAAACTGTCTGAATCAGGATTTCCAGGATTAAAGGATTTTCAGGATTAAGAATTACCAATTACCCATTACCCATTACCAAATTACTATGACTGTAAAAACTTTAACAATAAATGGGGAATTGATTAGCGCTCGTGAGGATGAAACCTTACTAGAAGCAGCGCAGGAAGCTAGTATTCATATTCCTACATTATGTCATTTAGAAGGTGTGGGTGATATTGGTGCTTGTCGTTTATGTTTAGTGGAAATTGCAGGAAGTAATAAATTACAACCTGCTTGCGTGACTAAAGTTACAGAAGGAATGGAGGTGAATACAAATAGCGATCGCTTACAAAAATACCGGCGGACAATTGTAGAAATGTTATTTGCTGAAGGTAATCACATTTGTTCCATTTGTGTTGCTAATGGTAACTGTGAATTACAAGATTTAGCCATAGAAATGGGCATGGATCATCTCCGCTTAGAATATCAAAATCCTCAGCGAACTGTTGACACTTCCCATCATCTTTTTGGCATAGATCATAATCGTTGTGTGCTTTGCACTCGCTGTATTCGTGTCTGTGATGAAATTGAAGGCGCACATACTTGGGATATGGCAGGAAGAGGCTCAAAATCTCATGTAATTACTGATTTAAATCAACCTTGGGGAACTTCCCAGACCTGTACTTCCTGTGGTAAATGTGTGAATGCCTGTCCCACAGGAGCATTATTTGATAAAGGTTCAAGTGTCGGTGAAATGAAACATGATCGGGGCAAAATTGAATTTTTAGTAACTGCAAGAAATAAAAAGCAGTGGAATTTTTAGTCATTAGCATAATTTAAAATGAAATCTCATGTTACCGCATATTCAACAAATATTTAAGCGAATTCTATTAGTAGGGATATTGACAACATTTATATTCCTTGGTTTAGCAAATCTATCATCTGGAAAAGTAATTGCTGCTGTTACTCAGATAGGAAATCCTCCCGAAGAAATTATTTACCGTTCACAAGTGAAATTAGATGATCAATCAGGAAAAGTCTGGCAAGTTGTATTATTTAAACAAGTGTATTCGGATCAACCATCGAATATAAATCTTCGCCTAGTTGGTTTTCCTAGTGTTGGTGAGTTAATTCATCCCCAACCTTTAAAAATCACCTCAACAACAGGTAAAGTTTGGAATGCTGCTGATGTATTTTTAGAGGAAGCCCCAGCACCAACTGTTGGTCAATATGATTTGACAGAAATCTTACCTCAATTACCTCCAGAATCTTTAACTTTATCTATACCCCTTCCCAGCACAAACTTCATTAATATCGCAGTTCCTATTCATGTTGTCAAAGAATGGCAATCATTAATTTCCACTGAAAACTGAAAAGGTAAAAAAATGACTAAAATCAAATTAGCAACAGTCTGGTTAGGTGGATGTTCTGGTTGTCATATGTCCTTTCTTGATTTGGACGAATGGTTAATATATTTAGCCGCACAAGTAGATATAGTTTATAGTCCCTTTGCTGATATTAAAGAATATCCCGAAGGTGTAGATATCGTATTAGTTGAAGGTGCGATCGCCAATGAAGAACATTTAGAATTAATTCACAAAATTAGAAACCGGACTAAAACAATAATTTCCTTTGGTGATTGTGCTGTTACTGGTAATGTTACCGCTTTACGTAATCTTGCAGGTGGTGCTGAACCAGCCCTACAATTAGCTTATATTCAAGAAGCAGATATTAATCAACAAATTCCCAATTCCCCAGGAATTGTTCCCCCTTTACTAGATACAGTTCTCCCTGTGCATAAGGTAGTACCAGTTGATATTTATTTACCCGGTTGTCCCCCTTCAGCACATCGGATTCGTGCCGCACTTGAACCACTATTAAAAGGAGAAAAACCGGAAATTGTCGGCAGAGAAATGATTAAATTTGGTTAATTAGTAATTATAACCAAATAAATACATCCATTATAGCCCCCTCCTTGCTTGCGGGGAGGGGGTTGGGGGCGGGGTTCTTATATTTAACTCAACAGATAACCCCTATATCTTCTTTCTTCCTCCTGACTCCTGACTCCTATTTTTTCGAGGTGAATTATGTTAACAGCAGCAGATGTAATGACTAAAGATGTGGCAATGATTCGCAATTCAGCAACAGTCAAAGAAGCAGTTGATTTAATGAAAGCAAGAGATTGGAGAGCATTAATTGTAGATCGTCGTCATGAACAAGATGCTTATGGAATTATCACAGAAAGCGACATTGTTTATAAGGTAATTTCCTATAGCAAAGATCCAAATAAAATCCGTGTTTATGAAATTATGACTAAACCTTGTATTGTCGTTAATCCAGAATTGGGTTTAGAATATGTAGCCAGATTATTTGCTAATCATCATCTCCGCCGTGCGCCTGTAATTAGTGGTAAATTATTAGGAATAATCTCACTTACTGATATCTTAGCCAGAAGTACTTGTTTAGAACAACCGCGCTCATTTTTATTAGAACAAGAATTACAAGATGAAATTAAAAAAGCTCGAATTGTTTGTGCAGAAAAAGGCATCAATTCCGCAGAATGTGCAGCCGCTTGGGATGTAGTAGAAGAAATTCAAGCCGAAATTGCCCACCAACTCGCTGAAAAACCTCTGAAAACTGCCTTTGAAGATTACTGTGATGAATATCCAGAATTCACAGAATCTAGGTTTTATGATTTGTAATTAATATCCGTAGGTTGGGTAGAACAAAGTGTATCCCTTACGGGAGCCGTAGGCATAACCCAACAAAATCTTTGATAATGTTGCGGAAATGTTGGGTTTCCTTACGTCAACCCAACCTACAATTTTATCTAATTACCAATCACCGATTAATTATGAAAACAATTGTTATTGACCCCGTTACTCGCATTGAAGGACACGCGAAAATTAGCATTTATTTAGATGATGAAGGTCAAGTAAATGATGCTAGATTTCATGTTACTGAATTTCGCGGGTTTGAAAAATTTTGTGTCGGTCGTCCGTTTCCAGAAATGCCAGGAATTACGGCGAGAATTTGCGGTATTTGTCCAGTCAGTCACTTATTAGCATCAGCCAAAACAGGCGATCGCATTTTAGCCGTTACAATCCCCAAAACAGCCTCTCAATTACGCCGTTTGATGAATTTAGGGCAAATCATCCAATCTCATGCCCTCAGCTTCTTTCACCTCAGCGCACCAGACCTATTATTGGGCATGGATAGCGAACCCGAAAACCGCAATATCTTTGGTTTAATTGCCGCTGAACCGGAATTAGCCAGAGGTGGAATCCGTTTACGCCAATTTGGACAAGAAATCATTGAATTATTAGGAGGAAAAAAAATTCATCCTTCCTGGGCTGTTCCTGGTGGAGTTCGTGACCCTTTAACCACAGAAAATCGCACCCACATTCAGCAAAAAATTCCTGAAGCCAAAGCCACTGTAATTAGTGCCATAGCTTTATTTAAAACCCTATTAAAAACTTATGAAAAAGAAGCAAAAACTTTTGGTAATTTTCCGAGTTTATTCATGGGTTTAGTCAGTTCTGAAGGTTTATGGGAAACTTATGATGGACATATCCGATTTGTTGATAGTGGAGGAAACATCGTTGCTGATAATCTTGATGCTGCTAACTATCATGATTTTATCGGTGAAGCAGTTCAAGCAGACTCTTATTTAAAATCACCTTATTATCTTCCTTTAGGTTATCCTGATAGCAGTGATCATTGTCGTTTAGATAGTGGAATGTATCGCGTTGGACCCTTAGCAAGATTGAATATTTGTAGTCAAATTGGCACACCTTTAGCAGACACAGAATTAAAAGAATTCCGCAGTTATGAAAATGGTACTATTAAATCATCATTTTTCTATCATTATGCCCGGTTAATTGAAATTTTAGCAGCAATTGAACATATCGAAATTATCCTTGATGATCCAGATATTTTATCAACTCGTCTCTGTGCTGAAGCTGGTATTAATTGTCTGGAAGCTGTGGGTGTAAGTGAAGCCCCAAGGGGGACATTATTTCACCATTATCAAGTTGATGAAAATGGTTTAATGTTAAAGGTAAATTTGATTATTGCCACGGGTCAAAATAACTTAGCAATGAATCGTAGCGTTGCCCAAATTGCCCGCCATTTTATCCAAGGTGATAACATAAAAGAAGGAATGTTAAACCGTGTCGAAGCGGGAATTAGGGCTTTTGATCCTTGTTTGAGTTGTTCAACTCATGCAATGGGACAAATGCCTTTATTAATAGAAGTAGTGGACACAAATGGCACTATAGTTAATCAAATTTATCATAATTAAGTATTTAGATCCCCGACTTCTTAGAGAAGTCGGGGATCTGGGTATCTGGTATTTATATGATATAATTTAAGCTAAACTCATATTACCTAAATTTTATGACTCTTGCTACTGATATCAAGATTTACAAGGTAAATTTGGCTATCGTTACAAATCAATTATCCTCCCTAATGAGTCTGTAAAATTGCCATCTCTCCCGGAATTAATCTTAGATTTAACTAAAGTATTTCCAGGAAAAAATTAAGTTATAAAATTAAAATTTGCAAAAATTGAGAAAATGTGCTATTTTAATTGTCAAGTGATAAAGTGGGGTAAATATAACAATTCAAAAGAATACTAAGTAGGTGAACATAATAAAACCAAACTGTGTAAAGAAATGTAAAATCGCCCAAACCCTCTTCACTCTTGCCTCTTGCCTTTTGCCTTGCCATAACGACAATTTTCAACGCCAACCTACTTAGTATAAGAATTAGCGGCTGATATAGCCGCACCAGTATCTATAGTTCACTCATACTTACACCTGCTGCAATAGGGTCAAAATTCTTGGGAAAATGGGTGTTATGATCACAGTCTGCCTTTTTTAAATGCGTCCCTTCTAGATTAGCTTGACGCAAATTCGCGGAAAATAACATTGCTCCGCGTAAATCTGCATTTTGTAAATTAGCTTCACTTAAATCAGCAAAACTCAAATCACATCCTCGCAGATTTGCACCCCCAAGGTTGGCTCTACTCAAATCAGCATAGCTGAAATCAGAGCCTTTTAAATCCAAACTTTGTAAATTAGCATCATCTAATTCTGCTCTTTCAAAGTCTCTTTTTCCCATCGTATATTCTTCTACAATCCTAGCAGCACTATTAATTGGTTGTTGAAAATTCACTTCAGGCATAAAACAGCCTCACAATTTATCTAAAAAATTTAATGGTTTAATGGAAACCATCCAGATTCATAATATTATAACAAATAAGTCAGAAAATAAATGTCCTGTTCACATAAGTTTGTTTTGAGAATTTTTGTGTTTTCTCATAATGTACTCAAATTTTGCTCTTAAGTAGGTGAACACAATAAAACCAATCTATGTAAAGAAAAGTAAAATCGCCCAAACCCTCTTCACTCTTGCCTCTTGCCTTTTGCCTCTTGCCTTGCCATAACGACGATTTTCAATGCTAACCTACTTAGTCTCATATTCAAAATTAAGCTGAAACTGTATGGAGCAAAATTTCCAGAATAGTTAACCGCAGATAAACACAGATAAATTAAAAATAATGAAAGCTACAATAGTGATTGGTTATGGAAATGAATTACTCAGTGATGATGCTATTGGTCCTAGAGTAGCAAATCTCATCAATCTCTGGCATCTATCTCATGTCCAATCTTTAGCAGTTCACCAACTCACTCCAGAATTAGCAGCAAATTTGGCAAATGTCAATTTAGCAATTTTTGTAGATGCTAGTTTGAATTCAGAATTGCAAAATGTGCAAGTAGAATCTATACTACCTACTGAATCTAGGATGATCATAGGACATAGCATTAAGCCTACATATCTTTTAGCCTTAACAAAATCCCTCTATGGTTATAGTCCACCAGCTTGGTTAATAACAGTACCAGGGGTTAACTTTGAATTAGGAGATAGTCTTTCACCAATAGCAGAACAAGGAATTAGTATAGCTTTAACAAAAATCATTAACATTATTAATAAAGGATAAAAAATTCCATTTCTCTTCCTCTCTGCGACTCTGCGTGAAACAAATTCATACCTTCATTCAGCAAAATCCAAAATAATCACAAATTCATAGGAGTATGTATGGAAACATCTAACCAAAGAATTAGCAATAAAGTTTATGATATCGTTAATCCCCTAGATGCGATATTTATTCCCAAAACTGTAGCCGTAATTGGTGCTACTGAAAAACCCGGAAGTGTAGGACGAACTTTGCTTTGGAACTTAATCACTAATCCCTTTGGAGGAACAGTTTTTCCGATTAATCCTCACCGTCATAGCGTATTAGGAATTAAAGCTTATCCGACTATTTTTGATGTTCCCGAAAAAATAGATTTAGCCGTTATCGTTACACCAGCACAAACTGTACCCCAAATTATATCTGATTGCGTTAATGCTGGAATAAAAGGAGCAATCATTATTTCCGCTGGTTTTAAAGAATCTGGAGAAAAAGGTATCGCTTTAGAACAGGAAATTATCCAACAAGCACAAAGAGGAAAAATTAGAATTATCGGACCTAATTGTTTAGGAGTAATGAATCCAATTTCTGGTTTAAATGCTACCTTTGCCAGTAAAATGGCGCGTCCAGGAAATGTTGGTTTTATTAGTCAAAGTGGAGCTTTATGTACAGCAATTTTAGACTGGAGTTTTCAAGAGAATGTAGGTTTTAGCACCTTCATTTCCATTGGTTCAATGTTAGATATTAGTTGGGGAGATTTAATTTATTATCTTGGTGATGACCCCCAGACTAAAAGTATTGTAATTTATATGGAATCCATTGGGAATGCGCGTTCCTTCCTATCAGCAGCGCGAGAAGTGGCTTTAACAAAACCGATAATTGTGATTAAAGCTGGTCGGACACCAGCCGCAGCTAAAGCAGCCGCTTCTCACACAGGATCATTAGCAGGAAGTGATGCTGTTTTAGATGCAGCTTTTCGCCGTTGTGGGGTGTTACGAGTCAATAGTATTTCTGATTTATTTGATATGTCGGAAGTATTAGCAAAACAACCCCGTCCCCAAGGTCCCCGGCTAACAATTTTAACTAATGCTGGCGGTCCGGGAGTATTAGCAACAGATACATTAATTGAAAGTGGGGGAGAATTAGCAGCAATTTCTCCAGAAATAATGACTTCTTTGAATGAAATTTTACCACCGCAATGGAGTCATAATAATCCGATTGATATTTTAGGGGATGCTAACCCCCAACGTTATACAAAAGCCTTAGAAATTGCGGCACAAGATCCCAATAGTGATGGTTTATTAGTGATTTTAACACCCCAATCAATGACAGATCCTACCCAAACAGCGGCACAACTAAAACCCTACGCACAAATGTCAAATAAACCAATTTTAGCTAGTTGGATGGGTGGTGTAGATATAGCCGAGGGAGAACAAATTCTTAACAATCAAGGTATTCCCACTTATGCTTATCCTGATACAGCAGCGCGAGTATTTAGTTATATGTGGAAGTCCAGTTATAACCTGCGCGGTATTTATGAAACTCCGGTTTTACCAACATTAATTTGTGATGTGAATACTCGCAATTGTGCTAAAGTGGAAAATATTATTCAAGCTGCAAAAACAGCAGGAAGAACAATTCTCACGGAATTTGAATCTAAGGAAATTTTAGCCGCTTACGGTATCCCTGTGGTAGCTGGTTGCATTGCGGAAACTGTGGATAAAGCGGTTGAATGTGCAGAAAATTTGGGTTATCCGGTGGTTTTAAAACTTTATTCTCAGACAATTACCCATAAAACTGATGTGGGTGGTGTGCAGTTAAATTTGCAAAATGCGGAATCGGTAAAATGTGCTTTTCAAAATATTGAAAAATCCGTAAAAGAGAAAGCCAAAGCGGAAGATTTTTTGGGTGTAACTGTACAACCAATGATCAAAACTGATGGCTATGAATTAATTATTGGCAGTAGTTTAGATCCCCAATTCGGTCCAATATTATTATTTGGTGCTGGGGGACAATTGGTGGAGGTTTTTCAAGATAGTTCCATTGCCATTCCGCCTCTGAATACTACCTTAGCTCGGCGGATGATGGAACAAACCAAAATTTACAAAGCCTTGCAAGGAGTCAGAGGACGGAAAAGTATTGATATTGCTGCTCTTGAACAATTAATGGTAGAATTTAGTCAATTAGTTGTGGAACAACCTGGGATTAAAGAAATTGATATTAATCCGTTGTTGGCTATTCCTCCCACTCCTATACATCCTGGAGGATTAATTGCCTTAGATGCGCGGATAGTTTTACATTCTGCTGATGTGGAAAAACATCAATTACCAAAATTAGCTATTCGTCCCTATCCTAGTCAATATATTAGTAATTGGAAATTGAACAATGGTACACCAATTACTATTCGTCCTATTCGTCCCGAAGACGAACCATTAATGGTAGAATTTCACAAAACCCTATCAGAAGAGAGTGTTTATTTTCGCTATTTCCACATGATTAAATTGAGTCAACGCATTACCCATGAACGACTCACCCGAATATGCTTTATTGACTATGATCGAGAAATGGCTTTAGTTGCAGAATACCAAAATCCCGAAACAGAAAAGCGGGAAATATTAGCAGTAGGAAGATTAAGTAAATTACATGGTAGTAATGCGGCAGAATTTGCGATGCTAGTTAGCGACAAATTTCAATATCAAGGCTTAGGGACAGAATTACTCCGCAGATTGCTAGAAGTTGGTAAAAACGAGAAAAGTTGCTGTATCTATGCTGATATTTTAGCTGACAATTCAGGTATGCAGCGAGTATGTGAAAAACTTGGGTTCCAAATCACAAATACAAGTGATACAACAGTATTAAGGGCAGAAATTAAACTTTAAATGGGGGTTGCTGAAAAAATTTTTCAGCAAGTTATAATTAGGTGGACAGGAATCTGTTACAGTATTAATCTGTAAATAAAAGCTACATAGCATAGATGTTTTTGAATTATGTAACCTATGCCGGCGAATTCCTGTCCTGAAAATGATGCTTATAACGGAAACTCTGATCCCCTTGACTCTATCTTTACTGACCTATCAGTAGATGAGGAATCAGAAGTAAGGACGGATTCCGCGTCTCTACCACCAGGCCGATTTAAAGGACGTAGAGGCAAAGCTGCTCTAGTTTTAACTATAGTCTGGAGTGGTACTATTACCTTGCATTTAGTTTCCTGGGGTTCGATATTTGTCCTCGGACTGACAACAATGCTAGGTATTCATGCTTTGGGGATTATTTTTGCCAAACCCCGTCACCATTCCCAAGAGATAGAGGGGGATTTGCCTTTTGTCTCTGTGTTAGTGGCTGCTAAAAATGAGGAAGCGGTAATTGGCAGATTAGTTAAAAATCTGTGTAATCTGGAATACGGTAATGGTCAATATGAAGTCTGGATTATTGATGATAATAGTACAGACAATACACCCCAATTACTCGCCCAACTCAAGCAGGAATATCAACAACTCAATGTATTTAGGCGTGATTCTGACGCTATTGGCGGCAAATCGGGGGCATTAAATCAAGTATTACCACTGACAAAGGGAGACATTATTGCTGTATTTGATGCTGATGCCCAAGTTACACCGGATTTGCTATTACAAATAGTTCCTTTATTTCAAAAAGAACAGGTAGGGGCGGTACAAATGCGTAAAGCGATCGCCAATGCTAAGGAAAATTTTTGGACTAAGGGACAAATGGCGGAAATGTTGTTGGATATTTGGTTTCAACAACAGCGCACTGCTATCGGTGGGATTGGTGAACTCCGCGGAAATGGTCAATTTGTCCGTCGTCAAGCTTTGGCTAGTTGCGGTGGTTGGAATGAGGAAACTATCACTGATGATCTGGATTTAACTATCCGGTTACATCTAGATAAATGGGATATTGAATGCGTTTTTTATCCTCCGGTGCAAGAAGAAGGTGTTACTAATGCTACAGCCCTTTGGCATCAACGTAACCGATGGGCAGAAGGTGGTTATCAACGTTATTTAGACTACTGGGATCTCATCCTCAAAAACCACATGGGGACAAGGAAAACCTGGGATTTGTTGATCTTTATGGTGACAATGTATATTTTGCCTACCGCAGCAATACCAGATATATTAATGGCGATCGCTCGTCATCGTCCCCCCGTATTAGGTCCTGTCACTGGCTTATCTTTGGGAATGTCAGTAGTAGGAATGTTTGCCGGTTTAAAGCACGTCCGTTCCGATCAACAATTCAAACCATCTACCTATTTAATGGTACTTTTACAAACCCTTCGCGGCAGTTTATATATGTTGCATTGGTTAGTAGTTATGAGTAGCACAACGGCGCGAATGTCTTTCCGACCAAAACGCCTTAAATGGGTAAAAACTGTCCATACAGGTGTTGAGAAATAAGGAAATAAAAACCATAAAGTTTGTAGAGTGAAGGATGAATTTTTTATCCTTCATTTTTTTGTGATGAATCTTAATATTTATCTTCTTTATCCCCACATCTTGTATACTACTTGCGGTTAAATTAGTAGTGCATTAGTATGAGATATGCCCAAGAAAATCCGAGAATTAAAAAGCTTATTACTTCAAGCTGGATTTACCTGTCGGACAGGGAAAGGCAGTCATACTAACTGGTATCATCCCTTACTTACTGGGAGAGTTACTATATCAGGTAAAGATGGAAAAGACGCTAAAGAATATCAAGAAAAAGATGTTAGTAATGCTATCAAAAGAATAGAAGAAATTAAAAAGGTTCAAGAGGAAGAAGAAGAATGAGTTATCATTACACGGTAATTATTCAATGGTCTCAGGAAGATAATTGTTTTGTTGTCAGTCTGCCTGAATGGGGAGAGTTTTGTCATACACATGGGGACACATATCAAGAAGCTTTAGAAAATGCTCAGGAAGTCTTAGAAATGTTAATTGAATCTTGTTTACAAGATGGTGAACCCCTTCCAGAACCAAAAACTTTAGGTAAGTCTTTATCAGCAGCTTAATTTTTAGGAGACTTACACAAATGGTACAAAATTTCATCCTTCATTTTTTTGTATTGGCAACCAATCATCTAAAATTTGTTCTAATGAACCAATGGGGATAACGGGAAATATGTCAAGAGGAAGTTGTGAGCGATCGCTTGCTTCTAATCTAGCATCTTGATAACATTCATCAAATATTTCTAAAATGTAAGGTTTCAAACTAGGACTATCTTTGAGTTCATCTTTTATTTTAACTTAATTTAGTTATAACTAATAACATTACATTCTGTCATAATTGATAAACAAAACTGTTATTATCAACACTTATTAATTATGCTCTATGCTTAGTCAACATAGCTAATTGAGATGTTTTACGAATTGATTTCATAGATTTTACTCTTGTTGTTGATATTTTGGGATTGTCCCACTTTTCTACTGTAGGTCTATATAACCAACTATCTAATTTAGCATCATCAACATAACCTCTTAATTCAGGATCAGGCCAAATATGAAGACGATCTAAACAGCCTACTTCATGTGCGGCTTCTTCAATATCATTCCATTGTCGTTTAAAATATTCTGCCCATGAGTCTCTAGTCATAATGGAAGTAGTAAATTCTAATCCCGCAGCTATCATTCGCTTGCCATTAGTTCCACGAGCATTAATAGGCTCCCAAAAAATTACTTCTGGGTTAAATTTCATTATTTCATACAAATGTTTTTTGAAATCATCTAAAGTCATGCTGGGAGGAGTAGGAGCGACTGCAACATACAATCTACACCCAGCTTCATAACCTTTGATTAGAGCTTTATAACGTTCAGAAGGCAAAGGTGCATTAGGTTCAATTTGCCGACTTAGTTCATCATTTAAGTATGGCAAACTCATACCAACAATAACGTTGGGATGTTTAAGAATATCAATGTCATTCAGCCATAAAGGACTACGAGTGAGAATCCTAATTCGTTTATTATTTTGCAATAAAGCCTTAACAGCACCACGAGTAACATTAGCAGTTTGCTTGTTTTGATAAGGATCTGTACCAGAACAAAGAAGAACTACTCCTTTACCTTCTGGTGTTTCATGCCAAGATGTCTTACGAGTTAGGTTTTTTGCTAATTGCTCAGGTATTTCTTCACGAACAAAGAGGTATTGTCCCCAATCCATTTGAGGATCATTTACTCCCTGATCTCTTAATTGCGCTTGCTTTGTACGAATGGCTGGGGTTGAAGGTACATAACAGAAAGTACAACCATGTAAACACCCTGACGCGACGTTAACTACATAGTCACATAACCCTTTTTTATTAAGGGCGCTTTTTTGTAGTGGGTTTGCAATTTTTTCAGTGCCTTTGATGATGGACATAGTGTACTTCCAGTTATATATCGCAGAGTATAATAACCTAAGTTTTTATAAATCAGTTTTAAAAAACTTAGGTTGATTCAAGAAAGAAAGTTGATATTTTCTAGGTACTTTTATTGTATCCGATTTTTTGTATTCTGATTGACTTCTACTTAGTAATTTACCATCCCTCCAAATTTCTATTTCTTTTTCATTAAAGTATTTACTTAAGTATTTATTGTATATTTTCTTGTTTGCTGGGTTTAAAGGCATAGTTCTTACTCTAATTTCTTGATAAGAAATGCCATCAGGATTATTGAATATTAATGTTCCAACATCTTGATCTAGTTTATCAATACAAATTTCATAAGTATCTTTTGTAATATTTAATTCAAGTGAAAGTTGATTTTGATTATAAAAATCGGATGTTCTAAAGCCATATCCATATATTTCATAATGATATTGATAATCTAAGTTATTCTCTAATTCAAAACACTCTTTTATTACTTCTAACGCTGTTAAATTCTGAGAAAGATGCAGCAAATAGTATAATACTATATTATCTCCTCGAGGAATAAGTGCAAAAGTAAATACATATTTTGACTGACCTTTCTCTACAAAAAGTTTCACAGTCTGGTCTCTTAAATAACACTGTTCTCCAATACTACTATCTTCTAGATTAGCAAGTTCATAATAGTTATTTGCTTCAAGAATTTCTTGAAAACCTCGTCTCTGACTTGTATATCTTTCACTCAAGAACCTTGTAATAAATCCAATCATATAGGTATAGAGAATTTCCGAACCTTTTAGCCTGTTAATTCTTCTAATAGTTTTCATCGAAACATCTGTCCACCCAAAGGGATCAAGCAAAAAGAAAGAGTGTCCTTTACGATATTCTACTGTTAAAATGCAGGCATTTACTAAATTTTCAAATTCCCCATGTATAAATTCGCATTGTTCTATTCTTTCTCCATACTCATGACTAAATTGATGTGGTTGTTCATCAACTAACTCTCCTAAACCTGCTTTTGGCATTGAATATGTTTTTAGGCAACTTAAATGATTTTTTTTATTATCTATAAAAATGAACTTGATATTTAAGGGTTCTGGGTAAATTCGGTTTGATTTTTTATGTGCTTCTCTTACAGCTTTGATGATCCTGATAGGAGAACCTTCCCACTCGTTATTATTGTCTTTATCATTGTACATTCCACCCCCACAAAAACCATCTATAAAAGTAAATGTAGTAACTCCATGCTTACCTTTTTTATAAAGTGTAATTACTAAGTTTTCAATGTATTGTTCAATAATAAGATGCTTGGCTTTAGTATGAGGATCTATTGGAGGAAGATAACTTCCATCAGCACTCCAGGTGGCTTGTGATCCACTCATGTTAAATAACTCCTGAAATAAGAAGATTTTTAGCCTACTTGCTAGTAAATTTATAGCAAGCAATTTATTATACTATATGATTGATACACAAAAATTGATATTATGATACATAAGAATTTTACATAAAAACGATATATAAGGATAAATAAATCCAATGTCAACCAATAGGTTAATAGTAAAATAGTGTTTTGAGCTATGCGATAACCTACACTAGAAAATATTCCTATTGAAGTTTAGTCAACATGAACATCAGTGTAATTTTAAATGAAATCAAAGCCCTGAGTATTGCAGATAGAATTCAGATTGTACAAGATATTTTAGAAAGTATCGCAGCAGAACAGGCTTATCCCGATTTAACAGCAGCGCAAAAACGAGAACTTGATCGTCGGATTAGTGATTATGAAACAAATCCAGATGATGTAATGACATGGCAAGAAATCAAAGCTTCAATTAGAGATTAAATAAGAAGTATTAATAACAATTTCACTCGTGTTAGGCCTTTTCTATATCTGATAATAATTCCTCTGCACTTAAATCAATTAATGGCACTCCATAATCATTTAATTTAAGAATAAAAGTTACTCTCTCTACTCCCAGTAACGCCGCAGCCATACCAGAAGAAAGGCGTTTCATTTCATATAGTTTAACTGCCATTGCCCATTTTGCTTCTTGTTCAAACTGTTCTCTAGTTTTACCAACAGCATCAGGTAAAGTTTCGGGGTAGTTAATTTTGAGTTGCAAAGACATGATTTATTGTATAGCAAAGGTTGATAAAATAATAACAAAGATCATGATTAACTCAAAGTATACGGCGATATCTGGGTTGTGGTGCGATTCCTAGGTCGCGCTTCGCTATCGCACCCTCAAATTAACTCAAAGCTGAGAGCGATAGCGAAGCGCTCCGTAGGAATCACCTTCCGTGGGGTTAAAGTCGGTAATGCGATCGCCAAGTCTATCAATTGGCATGATTCACTCAAATTCTTTTAATAGTTTCATAAGATAAACCAGTTGATTCTGCAATAATTTCTATGGCTATATTTTGCTCTTTCAAAGCTTTAGCAACTTTCTCAATACCTTTCTCAATACCTTTCTCAATACCAGCTTTCTCACCTTCTTCAAAGGCTGTATCAAATACATTTTTCACCTCTAAATACTGGACTAAACTCTTCTTATATTGTTGATAGCCAAAATCTGTATAAGGATTAAAGTATTTTGCAGCCATAACTACTCCTTCAAGATTATTTTAACGAAATACTCACTGAATAACTTTAGAAAACTCTGTTTAATATTTCCTGTATAGCACAAAAAATGGGCGCAAGTCTATCAATTGGTATAATTCGCTCAAATTCTTTTAATAGCTTCATAAGATAAACCAGTTGATTCTGCAATAATTTCTATAGCTATATTTTGCTCTTTCAAAGCTTTAGCAACCTTCTCAATGCCTTTCTCAATACCCTTCTCAATGCCCTTCTCAATACCGGACTTTTCACCTTCTTCAAAGGCTGTATCAAATACATTCTTCACTTCTAAATACTGCACTAAACTCTTCTTATATTGTTCATACTGCTCCACATTTAAGTGAGATATTTCCGCTATTTCAAACCCTTTCTGAAATATTGGTTCATTTAATATCACGGGTATATGATTAAAACTTTCTAAGTTCTTCAAAAAATACAGCCATTTGTCAAAATGTGTTATTAATTCATTTTCTTGCTTATTAAATAATGGCATTTGTAAAAATTTAAAGTTTAATTTATCAAAGAAAATATCACCATCTTGATCTTT
>NZ_LJOU01000103.1:0-19646 GCF_001672085.1 Anabaena sp. AL93
GGGCAAGAGGCAAGAGGCAAGAGGCAAGAGGCAAGAGGCAAAAGGCAAGAGGCAAGAGGCAAGAGGCAAGAGGCAAGAGGCAAGAGGCAAGAGGCAAGAGGCAAGAGGCAAGAGGCAAGAGGGAATAAATTTGATAATGATTGAGAATTACATCTAAAAAGCCCCTGTCATTAATTGCCACGGACAACTGACCACTGACAACTGACCACTGACAACCAACAACTGACAATATGGTTTATCCCGTTATTTGGCACAATAATTCAGTCTCACTGATTGATCAAACTCGCTTACCTAATGAATATACAGTGGTGGAGATTCACCGCAGTGAAGATATGGCACAAGCCATTACAACCATGATTGTGAGGGGTGCGCCGGCGATTGGGGTGGCTGCGGCTTATGGAATGTATTTGGGGGCAAGGGAAATTGAAACCAGCCATCGCCAAGAGTTTTTAGCTAAACTGGAAACAGTAGCTAATTTGTTGCGTTCTACCCGTCCCACTGCGGTAAATTTGTTTTGGGCAATTGGCAGAATGATGCAAACGGCTTATGAAACCATGGGAACAGTCGCCGAAATTAAACAAGCCCTTTTAGAAACTGCCCAAAAGATCAATGCCGAAGACTTGCAAACTTGTCAAGCGATCGGTGATCATGGTTTGGCGGCATTACCGCAAACCCCAGAAAAACTAATTATACTCACTCACTGCAACGCTGGGGCTTTAGCTACCGCTGGTTATGGTACAGCATTAGGTGTAGTCCGTTCTGCGTGGAAAGAAGGACGTTTAGCCAGAGTATATGCAGACGAAACTCGTCCCCGGTTACAAGGTGCAAAACTCACCACTTGGGAATGTGTCCAAGAAGGGATTCCGGTGACAGTAATTACCGACAATATGGCTGCCCACTGCATGAAACAAGGTTTAATTGATGCTGTAGTTGTGGGCGCTGATAGAATAGCTGCTAATGGTGACGCTGCCAATAAAATCGGAACTTATAGTTTAGCTATTGTTGCTAAAGCTCATAATATTCCTTTCTTTGTGGCTGCACCTTTATCTACAGTAGATTTTCAATTAACTGATGGTAGTCAAATTCCCATTGAAGAACGTCACCCAGGGGAAATCTATCAAATAGGTGAAACTATCCTCACCCCTCCAGGTGTGGAATTTTATAACCCGGCTTTTGATGTCACCCCTGCGGATTTAATTACCGCCATTATTACGGAAAATGGGGCTTTTCCTCCCGGTGATTTATTAAAGGCTCAGAAGATGCTTTAATTTTTCAAGTGAGAAGGGTTTAGCAATGCTAGACCCATAAATAAATTTAACCTTTTATTTTAATAAAAATCGGTACATATATTTCTTTATGCCTTATTTCCCTTTTTCCGTGTTGCCTGACTACATAAGTAAATTCAGCGGTAAAAAATAGGATTAAACCACTTAAAATACCACGATATAAGTTAAAATATACCTTATATAGTAATACAGATGTACAGATGTTTATCACAACTGGGGGATTTAGCGATCCCCCAGTGCCGTAATTGTTTGAGGGGAAGTTGATGAATATCTAAACATCATTTGAATCTTTTTCTTAAGACTCCCGGTTTTCTGTTCTTAAAATCCTTAATTTTTTATCTCCTGTAACTTTTCTGGCATATTCTTGAATATTTGTTTTGTGAAGTTCTGTTATTTTTTTTTCAGAAACAATAATTGCTACTCCTTCTTCTTCAATGATTGGATTTTGTTTTTCTGGTTTATTATTACTCATCCTATATTTATGGACTTCTAAAAGCTTTACAAAATGTTTCCAATCGTGTGGTCTTTCATTTATTAAATATTCAAAATAGTCATAGATTGTTGATGATAGCATATTGCCAATTCCATTTGCTGTAATTGGCTTGTCTTCTGCTGAACTTATTTTTTCTGCGATCTTTGTGAGACTATATCTTCCTGGTTCGTCAGCAAAATGAAGAATCGCGCATACTATACATATTTCTCTGTCTGTCAGACCCTCTCTGGTCTGACGACATTGTTGTTTGCCATGTGATAAGTCGTCAATTAAGAGTCGTGTATTCCACTTATTGCTGGCTAGATCAAAGAAGTACATAATAGGATAGGATAAACTTTGTTTATAAATATAGATAGTATCATGTTAATCCTTATTGGCAAGTATTAATCATTAGCATTGTCATCTAATAGCTATTAGTCTAATGATTAATTGGCTACCGACCTAATAACTATGTTTGACAGGTTTAAAAAAAAAGAATATTGTGTATTTATCCAAATTTGCTGTGTTGTTGTATCTGACTATATATCAAAAGGAGTAAACACTAATGCAATGGTTATCAAGTTTGTGGAATAGTTTTACTAACTGGCTAGGAAGTGTCTGGGAATGGTTTGTTAAGTGGTTAATAAATCTTTTAGAGCTTCTATGGGATGTTTTTATTGCCTCCATTTTATGGCAAGCTTTTGGTTCAGCATTCTTTCTGTATGTCATTTTTTACATACTCTATAGTGATGTAATCATGGAAGCTTGGAACCCAAATTCTAATCAATCTTCTGAACGAATTAAATTGGAACAAGCTCCTTCTGGTACTCCACTAACTGATAGACAGGGGTCAACAATTCATAAAATGCCAATGCGATCATGAATTTTTCATAAAATTTAATTGAAATCTTCATCATTTAGAGGTTAAAATGCCTAAAAACAAACAAGTTAAAGATGTTTTTCTAACTCTTGGTTTACGTAACTCTGATTCTCGAAGTAATCTTCAATCTGTAGAAATCATAGGAATTCCTGGAAGAAAGAATCGTGATGGTGAGTGCAGCATTGATGTAACAACAGAACGCTTTTTTGATGATGTAATTGCAAAACAAATCTTTCGTAGTAGTAATCGGCTTAAAGATTGCAAATTTTATGACTTAAAAGTTTGGTTGTATGATACAGGAATTGACAATCAAGGGTATGAAATACCAGAAATTGATCGCAGTGATTTCAAGATAGAAGGCAATATTCCATTTTCAAAACTCAAATATATCTATGTTTTAGATAATGGATATGAGGATAATGAATATATTCAATGGAAGAAAGATGTAGAAACCCTTCTACGTCCTCTTTTTAACTCATTTATTGCGCCACCTGAACCAAATCCTTCTCTGAATTTCAATCCATTTCCAAATTTTCCATTTCCAAAATTTTTTGATTCCTTAGAAACTAAGCTTGATAAGCACGCCGAGATGAAAAATGAAATATTTTTTAATGCGTTAATTATCCAGATTGACTAAAGGTTTATTAGATTTTTAGGAGTAGGAGCAAATCCTACTCTTCCTTTCTATCAAACTGCATTTTCTGATTTATTAAGGAGTAAAATTGTGCCTAGACTGGATCAACTCAACAGACTGGATAAACTCGATAGATTTCGTGGTTTTGGAGAAATTTCTAATGGTAAAGGTAATGAAAGTCAAATATCTACACTAGAGAAAGATTTTAATACAGATGTTACCCCTGATCCAATTATTGATTTAAAACCATATCTGCAACAACCTAAATATTCTTTAAAAGATGTGGTTTTATCCGCAGAGACTAATTTTCAAGTTCAATTAGTATTTGCTGAATTAAAGCACCAAAAACTAATTTATGAAACTTGGGGAATGTCTCAAAGACATAAACATGATATTGCTGTTTGTCTGAACTTTTTTGGATTACCAGGTTTAGGTAAAACTATGGCTGCTGAAGCAATAGCACATGAATTGAATCGTCCTATTTTAGTCATTCCCTACGCGGAAATTCAGTCAAAATTCATGGGGGATACGGGTAAATATATTACTGCTAGTTTCCAATTTGCTAAAGTTCATAATGCCATTTTATTTTTTGATGAAGCAGATACTATGTTGAGTACCAGGGTTGATGTCAATCAATCTTCAGATTCAGAAATGAATTTATGCCGTGCGGTACTTATAACTGAGCTATCAAATTTTCAAGGAATTATCATTTTTGCGACTAATAAACTAGGCAATTATGATGGTGCTTTCATTAGTAGAATTAGATGGCAAATAGAGTTTACTTTACCAGATGAAGAGGGAAGAAGAAAAATTTGGGAAGCACAAATTTCTGAACAATTACCTCTTCATGAATCTGTTAATTTTCAAGAACTTGCTTCTCAATTCGATAATATTTCTGGACGAGATATAAAAAAAGCAGTTTTACAAGCTGTAGTTGCTGCTGCTTGTGAGGATAAACCAGACAATGAAAAATGTGTGACTCAATCACATTTTGTAGACGCTATAAAACAAGTGACTTCTGCTAATGAAGCTGCTCAGAAGGAAAAAGATAAAGGTAAAAGTCAACTTGTCCCTGTAACAGAAAATGTGGAATTACCGCCTGATTCTTCTACTGAATTATAAGTAATACCATTTATAATTTAAAGTAGCGTTCACTCTCAATACTGCTCGGTTAACGAAATAAATAAGGCTGAAACTCTTGAAATATCGTTATTTGTAATGCCCAAAAAAGGCTTAACCGAGTAGTATTGCGTTCACTCTTCGGTAATGATTAGGGTGATGAATTTTTTAAATAGGGATTCATCCCTGGAAATCCAAGCTATCTTAATTTTTAACCCTCAACCCCTTGACACAAAATACCTAAAATCTTGTTTAACTCCTTAATATAATAATTATTTAAATCAATAAATATATCAGTCCCTTCCAACTTCAAGAACTTCCAAATATCTCCTGTTGTCACAGCCCCATAAATAGTTTTAATTTCATTACCTTCTTGTTCATTAAACAACTGTGCTGCTAACATTGCTGCTGCACATTGACCCAAACCACCTTTAATATTTTCATTTTTAGCTTCTACAATAATTAGTACAGGAGCATTAATTGTTAACTGTTCCTTAGAACGACTGATAACAAAATCACAATAACCATTTAAACCCTTCTCAACATCAACATTAAAATCCGTACCAGAAAATAAACTAATTTGATAATTAGCTTTACGCCTTACCTCTAATAAAATTGGCGTAATAATCATTTCTGAGCGTGCTTTCTCCGTATTTATTGCTAACGCGAGTTCCGTAGTTTCTTCTAAAGTGTTGGTTAATTTTTCACTGATTTCTATAGGTTCTACAGTCGCAAATAAATCAGCTTCTTCATCAATTGTAATGTTAAAAATTTTCTTAAACTTAGTTAAGCTAAAATCGCTATAAGCCATTGCTCTTACCTTATTATTTTCAACAGTTTATCTAAAATTTAAAATCTCTTTAATTATAGCAGTATCCTTTTCAGGAATAGGTGCATCTTTACCCTTAGTCTCAATATCCCTGACCCAGCTTTGACTCATACCTACAGCATGAGCAAAATCTCTTTGAATCTTGAAATAAATTCAGGTTCAAAGCTAAAACTTGTTAAAACTGAAGCTGACCGATGGATTTAGCAGAATCAAAAAAGATCCCCGACTTCTCTAAGAAGTCGGGGATCTGAAGGATGTAAACAACCGACGAAAATGGGTTAATTAATGGGGAATTTAGCTAATAATTCCTCACGAGACAACTGAGATAAGTTGAGGAATAAATCAGTTCTCTCTGTGAGAGAAAGTTCCATAATAGAAGTAACAACAGCTAATAATTGCTCATCTAAATTGCCAAACCGTGCTGTTAGTAAACTTCCTACTATTAACCGCAGTTCTTCTTGTCTTCCCGTTTGCAGTCCAGTTTGTAGTCCAGTTTGTAGTCCAGTTTGTAGTCCAATTTGCAGTCCTTCCTCACGCCATTCCTCGCGTTGTTTGAGATATGCTGGTGATAAAGTCATAATCAACTCCCTATCTTCATCGTTGATATTAGTGTTAATCTCTATATTTTTACGCCAAGATGCTAAAATTTCCAGTAGATAATTACGCTGGTTTTCTGTGGAAACTGTGATTAGTTCTTGTACTGCTTGTTTTTGAGTTTCCCCATTACCTAACACCCTTAACCATAGTGTATCCTGATTTTTGGGTAATTGGTTAATTGCTACAATAGCGGTTTTCTGCGATTCTCCTAGAAAATAAACTCCTGTTTCCCAATCATCTTTGAGTGTAGCTCTAAATCCATCTAATTTATTTTTTGAGCAAGTTGGTGTTAAAATCCATAAAACAGGGAACTCGTTTTCCATGAGCCGACGATCTTCTCTTTTTGCTTGTCGAAACAATTCTTCATGAAGACTGTATAATTTTGACATACAACTTCTAATTGTCATTTCATTGGGAGGATTACGAAAAGGTTCAAATAGACAGCTTGTAACTGCCATTTTTGCTAATAATCCTAAATCGGAAGTTACAGGTTCTGATTGATTGGGAACAAACCAAATATCTATTTCTCTAACTTCGCTTTTCACGTCTTTACCAATCTCTACTTGACCTAAAGGTTTTAATAGTTCCTCTAGATATTCTTTCGCAAATTGGTCATGGGCTTCTCTCGTCATACAAAATTCATAATTAATAATAGTGTTTTCATGATGTCTCAATATACTCTAATTGTCAGAATACCACAAGCAGGAAATAAGGAAATTAGCTATTCTATTACTTTGAGTACATTGTATGAAAGTTATCCTGAAGATTATTTTCGTCAGGAGAATAATCGTTCTCTGATTAGTCAAACTATTGAACAACAATCAGCTAGAATGTTAACTTCTGAAAATTTAACTGCGATAATTTCTAATTGGATTGCGGATATTAAAGTCGGTCGTCATCGCACTATTGTAACTTTAGATTTACCTCTTGATGCTTCTATTCCTATTCAACCTGTAATTCCCATTAGTAATCCTGTTTCTGTTAATAGTGTAAATAATCCTATTGTTGCTCCTGCTAAAAAACCTCTCCGTCCAGCAGTAACTCCAACTTCCGAAATCAAAACTGTAAATATCTCTACCAATAAAGTTGAAAATTCTCCTAATAGTAATACAGAAAAAACACCAGAACCAGTTCCAGATATTCGCACTGATACTAACAAAGCTGATTTTTAATAATTTGTAAAAATAAGGAAATTGAAAAATATGAAACCAGAACTACCTTATCATAAATGTCAGCAAGAATTACAGGATTTATTAAAATCTCGTTATTCGTTAATTTTTTTGAGATCATCAGAAGAAAATCGCGCTATTCGTTGCACAATTGATGCTCATTCAGCAATTTTGAATAGTGAAGATATTCAAGATGGAGAATTAGCACAATGGAATAGTACAGAAGGTTTTCAACAAAGATTAGAAACTGCGGGTTCTCCAAATCAAGCACAATGGCAAAGATTAGGTAATCCCATTGATATAAATGGTAATCCAATTTTACAATCTTTAGATATTCTTCAACGTCGGTTACAAGATCAAGTTAGTAAAAATCTGCAAAGACAACACACCTATTTATTACCAGATTGGTCTGTTTTATTACGTCCAGATGATCATTTGATGGCGCGAAAGTTAAAAGAATTACTATTAGTAATAGACCAAAAAAGACCTTCAGTAAGAATGTCTTTAATTATCATTGGTTCAGATTGGACTATTCCGACTATTTTGCGGAATATGGTACATATTATAGATTTACCTTTACCTGTAGAAGCTGAACTTTATGAAGATGTTTTTAGTGTGGCTGTAGAAAAATATGGTTTAACAGAAGCAGATGCTGGAAGATTAGCGGAACAAGCTCAAGGAATGCCTTTACAAGCGGCAATTCAGGCTGCTAAATTATCAACATCTCGGAATTTGTGGACAGATCCAGAAGCGGCTGGACAGTTATTATTAGAAGCCAAAAAACAGGAACTTAGAAAGACTGGAGTTTTAGAATATTATGCTCCCTCTGGTCAAGGTTTAAGAGATGTGGGAGGATTAACTAAAGTTAAAGAATGGATCTATAGCCGTGAGTGTTGGTTTGCTCAAGACGGACAGCCAGAATTACGTCCTCGTGCTATTTTACTCGAAGGTTTCCCTGGTTGTGGTAAAACTTTTATAGCCAGAGCGATCGCACAAGAATGGCACGTACCCCAGATTAATTTTGAAATTGCTCGGTTACAATCGCGCTGGGTAGGAGAATCGGAAAGCAACACTTTCCAAGCGCTTAGAGCCATCGAAGCCTCAGCCCCAAATATCCTATTTATGGATGAAATCGAAAAGGCTTTTGCCGGTGTGGGAGGTGATAGTTCAGGAATTAGTACCAGACAGTTTGGGACATTTTTATCCTGGTTAAATGATCACGAATATCCAATTTTTTTCATCGCCACTTCTAATGATAGAGAAAAATTACCACCGGAATTGTTTCGCGCAGGCCGTTTTGATGAAATTTTTATAGTTATGCCTCCCAATACTGAGGAAAGATATCAAATTTTGCAAAAACGCACTACCGCTTATAAATTACCACCAACTCCACCTTCTATATTAGAATATCTTGTTGAAAAAACCGCCGGTTATTCCGGTGCAGAATTAGATAAATTGGTCAGAGAAGCTATTTATTTAGCTGAATATGGACACTTACCAACAAAGACTCATTGGGAAAATGCTTTATTACAAATTAGTCCCCAATATCGGACTCCCAATATGCAGCAACTATTGCGAAAATATTTAAAATTAATAGAAGGTGGTGGTGGTAAACCTGCATCAGAATTAGAAATAGGTTTTTTAGAAAATCTGATTATTCCCGTCTAGTTTTGTTTGTAATTTTGTCTAAATCTCCAAATCTTTAATTATCAATTTTTGATTCCTATCCATTGGGTAACAGGGGACATTGATTTCCAACCCAGAAATTTACCAATAGGTTCTGCGCGTTGAATAGTAATGCGGGTAAAGTTTCCGCCCACTTTTTCATGCCATTGATATAATCTTTGTTCACCTTCTAAAGTAACAACATTAACTACCATTCTGCCCCCAGGAAGTAACACATTCCAGCAATTTTCTAATATTTCTGGTGCTGTGACACCACCACCGATAAAAATAGCGTTTGGTGTGGGTAAATTGGGGATAACTTCTAAAGCTTTACCTGCCATAATTTGTAAATTTGGTGTTCCTAAAGCAGCAGCATTATCAGCTATATAATTTAGTCTAGTGGAATTTTGTTCAATAGCGATCGCTCGACATCTTCTATCACTTCGCAGCCATTCTATAGAAATAGAACCACAACCAGCCCCCACATCCCACAGCAACTCGCCCGGTAAAGGTGCTAAACTTGATAATGTCACCGCCCGGACTTCCCTTTTCGTCAATTGTCCATCATGATGAAAAGCATCATCAGGTAAGCCGGGAAATCTCGATAAACCAACTATTCCCCTATCAGCAACACATTCCACCGCAATAGTATTTAAAGAAGCGATATTTTCTTCTTGCCAATTAGCAGCGATATCTGTTATAATGTCCTCATTAATATTTCCAATTTTTTCTAAAACGGTAATTTGACTATTACCATAACCGCGACTTATCAAAATTTCCGCCACAATAGCTGGAGTATGTTTTCCCTCACTCAAAATTAATAATTTTGCACCGGGATAAATGTAAGATTGCAGTAAAGAAACCGGACGACCACATAAACTTAAAGTTTCCACCTCCGTTAATGACCATCCTAGTCGAGAACAAGCCAGACTAAAAGCCGAAGGTGCAGGAATAATTGTAATTTCAGAAATAGGAATATCTTTAAGAATAGTTGCACCCACACCATAACATAGAGGGTCGCCACTAGCTAAAATACAAACTGCTTCACCACGACGACTGATAATTTCAGTTATGGAAGTTGGAAAAGGTGATTTCCAGGGAATTTTTTCGCTGTTGTCGTCAGCGGGTAACATGGAAAGATGACGTTCTCCACCAAAGATAATTTTAGCTTTGTCTAAGCAAGAAAGAGCTATGGGACTTAACCCTGCTACACCATCCTCACCGATACCGATAATTGATAACCATTTTTTCATAATTCGTGAAGTTGTTTCTTTTGCTGGAATATCGCTTTTATTACCTTACCGTGAGGGGATGTGAAGTTGGTGCTTTGAGTTGGATAAGAGTTTTTTCTCGCAGAGACGCTAAGACGCAAACAAGAGGGCGGGAGGACTTTTGATGGCTAAGTAAGAGGGTGTTTAAAAAGTCATGATTGCTGTATCAAATATTTTACCCCTCCCTAACCCTCCCCTTTGTAAGGGGAGGGAACTAGATTTTTATTGTTACCCCCCTTTACAAAGGGAAAGGGGGTAACAATGTGATGAAAATTACGGGATACCACTTTTCAAACAACCTCTAAGGTGTCAGGTATATTTCTAGTTCTTGAAAATCTAACACTTTCATATCTGGGAGCTTGAGAATTTGATCTACAGAAAATGGACAAGGTATTGAATAAATTACCTATTATTGCAAAGTTATTTTATTTTTGGTTACTACTCCGAATTATCCAATAACTAATGGATAGGGCAAGAATCGCAATCCCCAAACCAATAATTTCTATACCTTCAGTTACTTTTAAATCAAGAATAATAATTTTTCTAGCAATAGCAATTAAAGAAGTGACAATAACTAATTCAACTTGTAAAACGTGCTTTTTGAGGTAGCCAGTAATATTTTCTAGTATTTCTAAAGCAATTAAAACATTAAGAAATAAACCGAAAGTTTGAAACAATGTCTTGCTAAAACTACCTTCTTTTGGAGAAAGTATTTCCTGAAAAATAAATATTGCTAAATCACCAAGGGTGGCAAAAATTACTATTATCATAAAGAGAGATAGTAATTTGGCAACTATTACCTCGACAATTTCGATCAGGTGAATAAAGCTTTTATCACTGGTAAGTTCTAGAAAATTTTTAATGAATTTTCTCATTTGATACTCCTTGATTAAAATTAAATTGGAAATTACGAATATAAAACAAAAATCCTGTAGATAAATCTCAAGGATCAAAAAGCATAAATATATTTTCTACTTTCACAAACTTGTCAGTTCCAGAAAGTGCTTTTAAAAGTAATAAACCATTACTTAGATTTTAAGATTAATCATGATCATTCTTGTACAATTTAGGTATCTAAAAATACAATCATAACCATTGATAATTAACAATAGATGAAGTAGTAAATCCCCAATTCGGGAATATAGTTAAAAGCTTACCATTGGGAAGACTGAAATTGATAATTTTTAACAGTAGATTCTACAGGGATTGGTACTAATTGCACAGCACAGGCTTTTAATTCTGGTTGGAGGGAATCAGGGCAGGCTTCTGAATGGGTAAGCGTATTAGCTTCTGCATCATCTGCCCATAGCTTACCCCAGTGCATAGGCACAAAGACAGTACCGGGAGAAATAGCTTTTGTGACTTTAGCGGGAAACTTAGTTTTACCACGACGCGATCGCACTTCTAACCACTGATTATCAACAATACCTAAAGCAGCGGCATCACGGGGATGAATCTCGATAAATGGTTGCGGGTGAAGTTTGCGAATTTTCTCAATTCTGCCGGTGCGCGTTTGTGTATGCCAATGACCATACAATCTACCAGTAGTTAATATAAAAGGATAATTATCATCAGGTGGTTCAGCAAGTCCTTTTGAATAATATGCACCAAACTGGGCGCGTCCATCATTTGTGTGAAAGCGTAAATTAGTATATAGGCGCTTAATTTCTGAATTACTACCTTGTGGATAAGGCCAATGAGTTGGACCTTGTGCGGCTAAAAACCCATGACTTAAACCCGACATATCACAAGGACGCTGACGAGTTAATTGAACAAATTCAGCATAAACTTCCGCAGAATTATTAAAAGTAAACTTATCAGTAAAACCTAATCTTTTTCCTACTTCCGCGAAGATTTCCCAATCAGGTTTTGCTTCCCTGGGTGGTTCCCGAAAAGCCGAACATAGAGTTATCCTTCTTTCCGAATTAGTCATAATCCCAGTTTTTTCACCCCACTGCGCCCCAGGTAATAAAACATGAGCATAAGCCGATGTTTCTGTTGGGTAATAAGCATCTTGATAAATAGTAAAAGGAGATTTTAATAACGCCTTTTTCGTTCTTTCCAAATCTGGCATACTCACAGCCGGATTAGTCGCAGCAATCCATAATAAACCTACATTTCCAGTTTCCAAACCGGTGATCATTTCCCAAGCAGTTAAACCAGGAACAGGGGAAATCTGTCCTTTTTCTAAACCCCAAAAATTCTCAACTTCCGCCCGATGTTGGGCATTTTTTACCAACCGATAACCCGGTAGTAAATGGGATAAACCTCCCGCTTCTCTGCCACCCATAGCATTAGGTTGACCAGTTAAAGAAAAAGGACCTGCACCAGGTTTACCGATTTGTCCCGTCATTAAATGTAAATTAATAATAGTTCTAACTTTAGCCGTACCTTCAGAAGATTGATTAACACCCATTGACCATAAAGAAAGTACAGATTTAGATTTTCCCCAATATTTAGCAGCCGTTTCTAAATCTTCAATACTAATACCACAACGACTCGCCACTACCTCCGGCGAATAATGCCGAATTACCTCAGCATAAGCCGGAAAATTGCTAGTACAATCATCAATAAAAGCTAGATCAACATAATTCCATTTCATTAATAAATAGGCAATACCATTTAACAAATCAATATCTGTGCCTGGACGAATAGCTAAATGTAAATCGGCTGCTTCGGCCGTTGGGGTACGCCGAGGGTCAACCACAACCATTTTAACATGGCGATTTTTTTTATGATATTTTGCTAACCGATTAAAAATAATGGGATGACATTCCGCCGTATTTGTACCAATTAAAAAAGCACAATCAGTTAATTCTAAATCATCGTAACAGCAAGGAGACCCATCAGCACCAAAACTTTGAATGTACCCAGATACCGCACTAGACATACACAACCGGGAATTAGCATCGAAATTATTAGTTCCTAAACAACCTTTGAGTAACTTTTGAGCAATATAATAATCTTCAGTTTGAAATTGTCCAGAACCATACATACAGATAGAATCTGTAGCTTGATTCAAGTGCAATGTTTGAATCCGTTGGGTAATAATATCAAAGGCTTCATTCCAACTCACACGCCGAAATTCTGCATCTAACGAATCGCGTACCATTGGATGATGCAATCTACTTTTATCCAAAGATTCAGCAATAGTTGCACCTTTAACACATACCATTCCTTGACTAGAAGGATGAGATTTATCACCCCTAACTCGCCAAATAGGAATTCCTTCACTATCTCGATTTGTGGCTTTTCCATATTGGGCTGGTGCAGAAACTTCTAAACCGCAACCAACACCGCAATAAGGACAAAGTGTTTTGGTAAATTCATTCATGATATTTATGGGATTTCACACTATTGTGCAAAATTTTTTATGAGAAACGAACCGCAGAGGACTCAGAGATAATTTCATAAGAGGAGAAATATTTTTAATTTCTGGTTTTTTGTATTCTTGCCTTTGCGTGAGATATTTATTTTTCTGCTATTAAAATCGGTTGAGGATTAATTATTTCGGCTTCATTTTCTTTATCAGATACAAATGGTTCTTTGGGGACTTTTCCCAATTACGTATTATGCCAATTACTCATCAACATGAGCGCAGCGACGATAGAGGAAGTCTAAGGCATAGTTTCGTAGGTTGTAATATTCTGGATTTTCCATAATCCGGCGACGGTTGCGAGGACGAGAAAAGGGTATTTCTAATACTTCGCCAATATTTGCTGCTGGTCCGTTTGTCATCATCACTAATTTGTCAGCGAGGAAAAGTGCCTCATCAATGTCATGGGTAATCATCAAAACTGTGACTTGATGTTCTGACCAAATTTGCAGTAATTCTTCCTGTAATTCTTCTTTGGTGATGGCATCTAAAGCACCAAATGGTTCATCTAAAATGAGGAGTTGGGGACGAATGGCTAAAGCACGGGCTATAGCTACTCTTTGTTTCATTCCTCCAGATATTTGACTGGGTTTCTTTTGGGCTGCTTCGGTTAGCCCTACCATTGCTAAATGTTCTCTGACTATTGCCCGTTTTTCGGCTTTGCTTTTGTGAGGAAATACGGAATCAACACCTAAATAAACATTATCAAAAACATTTAACCAAGGTAGTAAACAATAGTTTTGAAATACCATCATTCGGTCTGGACCGGGTTCGGTTATGGGTTGACCTTGTAACCACACGACCCCGTTGGTAGGTTTATTAAATCCAGAAACCATGTTGAGCAGTGTTGATTTTCCACAGCCGGAATGGCCAATTAAACAAATAAATTCACCTTCACTAACTTTGAGATTAATGTCATCTAGGACGGTGTATGATCCTTTATCAGTGGGGTAAATTTTGTTGACACCATCAATTACTAAGAAGTCTTCCTTTTTCTGGGTTTGTAATTGTTGAGTTTTGTTATTATAGTTTACTGTTGTCATGATATTTTTGGTAATAGGGAATGGATAATTGGTAATAACAATTGAGAATTGACAACTGATACCATTTCTTTATGAGGCTACGCTTAATTTTGTAACCTTATCTTTTTCTTCTCTGTGTCCTCTGCGCCTCTGCGGTTCGTTCCTTTTTAAATTTGGCGCATCTTTATACAGAATTGGTATGACTAGATAAATACTTCTTCTACTCGAAGCTGGCGTTTAATTTCCAAACTTTTTAGATATTCTATTGGTTCAGAAGGATTAAAGACTTTGCCATCAAATAATTGAATTATTTCTTCCCTGCCAATATCTAAAATGCCTCTTTCTCGTGCGGCTGCACCAAATATATCTGGACGGCAAACTCTGTCAATGACTTCTACCCAGTTTTTGGGGAAAGCTACTACACCCCAACGGGCTAATTGAGTTAAAATCCATAGCATTTCATGACGATCCGGATAGTTGGCTTTGTTGAAATAAAACTGATGGGAAGTTTGGGGTTGGTTGTGATTACCATGCTTGTAATTGTCTATTAAACCTGGAGGAAGATGAAGGGAATTACTACCAAGATAGTCAGGTTGAGAAATTAATTTGAGAACTTCTTCCCGGTTGCGAATATCGTCGCAATATTCACAAGCTGCTAATAGGGCTTTGACTAATGCTAGATGTGTTTGGGGATTTTCCAGCGCCCAATTTTCTCTTACTCCTAATACTTTGTCTGGATGTCCATGCCAAAGTTCTGAGGTGATAGCAATAATAAAACCCAAATTCTGATCAACTGCGTGAGAGTTCCAAGGTTCACCGACACAGTAACCATCAATTTTTGCTTCTTGGAGGGCAGTTACCATCTCTTGTGGTGGAATTACCATCAAACTAACATCTACATCAGGTTTAATTCCACTTGCTGCTAACCAATAGCGCAATAATAGGTTTTGCATGGATGCGGGATGGACAATTCCCAAAGTATGGGTTTTGTCTAAGTCAGCCTTAATAATAGCTTGAAAGTCTGTTAAGTTTTTTACTCCACTGTTGAATAATTCTTGGCTGAAAGTAATGGCGCTACCGTTGCGAGAAAGGGTCATGGCTGTTACCATTGACACCGGATTTTTACCTCCTGCACCTAATGTCAGGGCTAGGGGCATACCTGCAACCATTTGGGCGGCATCAAGTCTACCAGTTACTACACCTTTCCCTATGTCTTTCCAGCTAGTTTCGCTGTTTAGGTTGACTTCTAAACCATATTTGGCAAAGAAACCTTTTTCTTTTGCAATTATTAAGGGTGCAGCTTGAGTCAGGGGAATATAGCCAATTTCCAAATGAACTTTTTCTAAGTTGTTGTTAGAAATAATAGCAGGTGCAGTAGGTTGTTTCTGGCGTTTTTTTGCTTTTTTTTGTTGATTGAGAAAGTAAATTATTTCGTTCCGTAAGTTATAGTAAAAAGGATTGTTAACTACTTCTAAACGGTGACGGGGACGGGGAATAGGTACTTCGATAATTTGGCCAATGTGTGCCTCTGGTCCATTGGTCAACATCACAATGCGATCGCTTAATAATAATGCCTCATCAACATCATGGGTCACCATCACACAGGTAATTCTGTGTTGATTACATATTGTCATTAATTGCTCTTGTAAATTGCCCCTTGTCAATGCATCCAAAGCACCAAAAGGTTCATCTAACAATAATAACTTGGGACGGGTAGCTAAGGCACGAGCGATCGCAACTCGCTGTTTCATTCCCCCGGATAATTCACTAGGACGCTTATTAGTTGCCCGTCGTAAACCCACCATATCAATATGTTCTTCTATTATTCCCCGACGTTCTCCTTTAGGTAGATTTTGATGGACTTCATCTACAGCCAAGGCGATGTTTTCCCTTACAGTTAGCCAAGGAAGTAAGGAGTAATTTTGAAAAACCACCATTCTATCAGGACCTGGTTCTCTCACTTCCCGACCTGCCAAAGTTACACCACCAATACTAGCTTGATCTAAGCCAGCAATAATATTTAGTAAGGTGGATTTACCACAACCAGAATGTCCAATTAAAGAAACAAATTCACCTTCAGAAATTTTTAATTCAATATTTTTTAAAGCAATATATTTACCACCATTGGGGAGGTCAAATATTCGGTCTACATGGTCAATCTCTAAAAAAGTATTCATGATGAATGGTAATGGATAATTGGCAATCTCAGAAATTACGACGAACTAAGAATTATTTTTGTTCTGTTGTGACAACTTTATTAGCAACAAAAGCCACCATTCTATCTAAAACTAATCCCACTAAACCGACATATACCAAGGCGATAATAATCTCGCTCATATTAGTTTCGGTAGTTGTGTTATAGGCATCCCAAATAAACGAACCAATACCCACACCACCAACTAACATTTCCGCCGCGACAATTGCCAACCAAGATAAACCTATGCCAATTCTTAACCCGGTAAAAATATAAGGAACAGTTGCCGGAAACACAATCTTCAAGAAATAACTGCTCTTCTGCAAACGCAAAACACGAGCGACATTTACATAATCTTGAGGAATATTCTGCACGCCCACAGTTGTATTAATCACAATCGGCCAAATCGAAGTAATAAAAATCACGAAAATTGCCGAAGGATTAGCTTGTTGGAAAGCCGCTAAAGAAATTGGTAACCAAGCTAAGGGAGGGATAGTTCTTAATACCTGAAAAATCGGATCTACAGCATTATAAAGAAAAGTATTAGAACCAATTAATATTCCTAAAACAACCCCGACAACTGCTGCTAGAGAAAAACCTAAAGCAACCCGTCCTAAACTTGTCAATATTTGCCAGCCTAAACCCTTATCACTGTCACCATTATCGAAAAAAGGATGGATAACAAAAGGGTCCCAAGTTTCCCGAATTGTTTCTATCGGTCCAGGTAATTGAAAACTAGGAATTAAACAAAGTAATTCCCATAACACCAGAAAAACAAATAATCCAAACAGCGGCGGTATAACCTTGTTAATCAAAAACTTATTAATTACCTTCTGCTGTTTACTACTAACTCTACGACTTCCAACAATAGCAGCCATTTATTTCTCCTAAGTAAAATATTAAAAATCTCTTTTCCTTCTCTTCTCTGCGGCTTTGCGCCTCTGCGTGAGCCTCAAAAATCTAATTAATCTAGTAAATTTCGTTGGGTTACACTTTCGCTGAACCCAACCGACAATTACACCTTCTTAATTTGCAAACTCTTTAAATATTCCTCTGGTTTTTCAGGGTCAAATTTAACCCCATCAAAAAATGTTTCCACACCGCGAGAAGAACTTGCTGGAATTTCCGCAGCAGCCACACCCAAAGCCTTAGCAGCTTGTTTCCATATATCTTCTCTATTGACCTGATCAACAATTTCCTTCACTTTTGTATCTTTAGGTAAATAACCCCAACGAATTTCTTCAGTTAAGAACCAAGTATCATGACTTTTATAGGGATAAGAAGCATTATCTTCCCAATATT
Organism: Anabaena sp. AL93; assembly: GCF_001672085.1. Lineage (NCBI taxonomy): Bacteria > Bacillati > Cyanobacteriota > Cyanophyceae > Nostocales > Nostocaceae > Anabaena > Anabaena sp. AL93. The sequence continues at coordinate 17,817 of NZ_LJOU01000103.1, forward strand.
TCATGCGATATGCAAAGTTTTGCTCTTTGCGTCCATCACCATAATCAATATTACCTTTAGCCCGTTCTAAAATATCAGCTACGGCGACATTAAAGTATTTCCTATCAGCGCAGATTTTACACATTTCTTCTTTGTTTTCTGCCTGATCACACCATTGTTGTGCTTCCATAATTGCCATTAATAATGCTTGTGTAGCATTGGGATTTTTATCAACCCAATCTTGACGCATAGCAAAGGCTTTTTCTGGATGGTTATTCCATAGTTCACCTGTAGATAAAGCTGTATAACCTAATTTTTGACTTACCAATTGAGCATTCCAAGGTTCTCCTACACAAAAAGCATCAACAGTTCCAACTTTCATATTTGCTACCATTTGTGGTGGTGGTACTGCTTGCAAAATTACATCTTGATCAGGATTAATACCCCCTGCTGCTAACCAATAGCGCATCCATAAATCATGAGTACCACCGGGAAAAGTCATAGCAACTTTTATAGATTTTTTATCGGCTTTGGCTTTATTTACAGACTCTTTTAGTAATTTACTTTGTAAACCAACTTTCAAATCTTTGAATTTTTCAGCAACTGAAATCGCTTGACCATTGATATTTAACCGCGCCAAAAGATACATTGGCACTTTATCATTCATGGTCAACAGATAGGGCATAGGGGTAAGAATATGTGCGCCATCAATACCACCACCAGATGAGCCAATTTTTAAGTTATCGCGGGTGACTGGCCAGGATTTTTGTTTGCTGACTTCTACATCAGTCATACCATATTTAGTAAAGAAACCTTTTTCTTTAGCAATAATTAAAGGTGCGGAATCTGTTAAAGCAATAAATCCTAATTTGGCTGTGGTTGTTTCAACTTTTGGGGCATTACTAACTTTGGAATTATTAGCTAGTTTGCTATTGGAAGAAGCACTATCTGTTTTTACTGAATCAGAGTTACTAGATGAACAGCCGTGCGCCAAGATAGAAGTTACGGTTGCTACACTTGAGGTAATAATAAATTTTCTGCGAGAAATATTGCTCATGGGAAACTCTTGATTAATTTTAATTTGGGTTTGCAGTTATCTCTGGATTTTGGCGATTAAATTAATTTAAGGAGGAATCAAAGCCTGTTACTTAAGTTTTGCACCAAATTTATGAATAAGTAAATCTCTTAATATGGGTTGTAAGTCTTCGCAGGGAATACTTTTTTTAACACAAGTTCCTAAATGTGCATCTTTCCCGACTGTTCCACCCATATAAATATCCACACCTTCTAACATTTGTCCATTTTTACGCACTTTAGTTCCCATTAAGCCAATATCTGCTACTTGGGGCTGTCCACAGGAGTTAGGGCATCCTGTCCAATGAATTCGCACAGGACGTGATAAAGTTAGTTCAGATTCCAATGATTTTATCATTGCTAAGGCACGATTTTTGGTTTCTATCAAGGCAAAGTTGCAAAATTGTGCGCCTGTACATGATACTAGCGATCGCATTAATAAGCCAGGATTAACTGAAAATTTCTCTAATACTGATTCTGTGAAAAATGCTGTTAAACTGGAATCAGGAATATTCGGGATAATGATATTTTGTTCAACGGTAAACCGGATTTCTCCACTTCCATAAACTTCGGACAATCGGGCAATTTCAACCATATCATCAGCAGACAATCTTCCCACGGGAATATTTAAACCTGCGTAGTTAAATCCAGATTGTTTTTGTTTATATATGCCCACATGATCCCGTTTTTCCCAGTCAATTTGATCTTTATCTACTGCGGGTAATAATGATTGACCAAAACGTTTTTCTACTTCGGCGCGGAATTTTTCTATCCCCC